>QGVF01000024.1 GCA_003242705.1 Acidobacteriota bacterium | reverse complement strand
CTCGCCGATCAGCTCGTCCTGTTCTGTGCGCTGGCGCGCGGCGAGTCGACGTACATCGTGCCGCGCCGGACCGGGCATCTCGAGAGCAACCTCTGGCTCGTCGAGCAGTTCGGCGTGCGGACGTCGGTCGAGGGCCAGCGCGTCGTCATCGACGGCGTCGGGCTGTCGCGGCCCGCAATCGCCGCCGGAGCGTCGAGCTAGTCGGTAATCTCGCGAATCACGCGACAGGGATTGCCCGCCGCGAATACCCCTGCCGGAATGTCGCGCGTGACGACGCTGCCGGCGCCGATGACCGATCGGGAGCCGATCGTCACGCCGGCGAGGATGAGCGCGCCGGCGCCCACCCAGACATCGGAGCCGATGGTGATCGGCCGGCCGTACTCCTGTGTCCGCCGCAGTTCAGCGTTCATCGGGTGGAGCGGCGTGCAGATCTGCACGCCCGGTCCGAAGAGCGTGCAGTCGCCGATGCGCACCGGGCAGACGTCGAGCACGATGCAGTTGAAGTTGAAGAACACGCGCTCACCGAGCTCGATGTTCGTGCCGTAGTCGCAGTAGAACGGCGGCTGCATCCACACCGTGTCGCCGCCGCGGCCGAACAGCTGCTGGAGGATCCGCCGGCGCTCGGCCTCGTCGGTTTCGCGCGTGGCGTTGAGTGCCTGGCAGAGGTCGCGGGCGCGCGTGCGTGCGGCGACGAGCTCCGGATCCATCGGGTCGTAGAGCTCGCCGGCCAGCATCTTCTCGCGTTCGGTCGGCATGCGCCGACGGTATCACGGGCGCGGTCCACGGAACGGGCCGACCGCCATCGGCCCGCCCCGTGCCAGTGATTGCGGTCGTCCGCGCTACCGGCGCGCGACGACTTCGAGGTACTCCGCGTCGACCACCGTCCGGTTCGGATCCGGCGACACATTGTGCGACGTCCACAGCTCGACGAGCGCGTCGTTGAGTGCGCTGCGCTGCGGTTCTTCCAGCGTCTCGAACGCCCGCGCCGTCGGGCCGTAGTTCTGCCGGAAGAAGTCGACGACATCGGACGGGCCGAACGGAAAGTGGAAGCGATAGACGACGCGCGTGAGGCGGAGGCGGTCGACGCGCGGCGCGAGCCGCTCGAGCACCACGTCCTCCCTGCCCCAGAGCACGGGCGACGGCATCCCGGGCGGCGCGATGAACTGTGCGATGGTCCGGAACATCCGGCCGATGAAGCCTTCGGGCGTCCAGTTGGCCATCGCGATCATGCCGCCGGGGCGGCACACGCGCGCAAGCTCGGCCGCGACCAGGTCGGGCTGCGGCGCGAACATCGCGCCGTAGATCGTGGCCACGACGTCGAACGACGCGTCGGGATAGGGCAGTGCCTCTGCGTCGCCTTCGTCGAAGCGGATCGACAGGCCCTCGGCCGCCGCACGCGCCCGGGCGGCGGCAATCCAGTTCGGCGCGATGTCGACGCCGGTCGTGTCGATGCCGCGCCGCGCCGCAATCAGCGCCAGCTGGCCCGCGCCGCACGCGACGTCGAGCAGCCGCGCGCCGGCCGACACGTCGAGCCGGTCGAGGAACTCGACCGCACTCGTTTCCATCATGCGGGCAAAGCGATCGTAGTTGCCGGAGGTCCAGATCGTCTTGAGCCGGCTCTTGAGGGTATCGATGCTATCGATGGTCTGGGTGGGCGTCATGAGATGCTCCCTCGCGGCATGGCCGCGTCGACCCGTGACTATGCACCCGTGCCGCGCCGGCGCGCTTGACCGGGCGTTCCGAAAGGTTTGCCGGTTCACCATTTACAGCGGCGGCGGGCCGCGACTACACTCCCGGATCCCCTATGGACGCACTGTCGTCGGTGCTCCGGAGCGTGAAGCTCGACTCGGCCATCTTCTTCAACGCCGAGTTCTCGGAGCCCTGGCGCATCTGGTCGCCTCCCGCGGCCGAGATGCGCGAGGCGCTCGCCCCCGCCGCCGAGCACGTCGTCATCTACCACCTGCTGTGCGCGGGACGGGCATACGTCGAGATCCCGCATGGGGGAGTGATCGAGCTGGAAGAGGGCGACCTGATCACGTTCCCGCGGGGCGACGGGCACTGGCTGGGCGCGGGCGGCCGGCCGCGAACGGGCGAGACCGAGCTCGACCTGCCCGACGTCGTCAATCGCCGGCTGCCGTTGTGGCGCGCGGGTGGCGGCGGACCGACGAGCCGCTTCATCTGCGGCTTCCTGGCCTGCGACCGGCTCGGGCGCGACCTGATGGTCGGTCTGCCACGCTTCATCAAGGTCACCGTCCGCGACGATCGCACGGGACGATGGCTCGAGGAATCGCTGAGGATGACGGTGGCAGAGATTGTCGACGACAGGCCGGGCGCTGAAGCGATGCTCGCGAAGCTGTCGGAGCTCGCCTTTGCTGAAACGCTCCGGCGGTACGTTCGGCAGCAGCCCGACGTCCGATCGGGCTGGCTGTCGGCCGTCTGCGATCCGCAGCTGTCGCGGGCACTCGACCTGCTGCACCGGCGGCCCGCCTTTGCGTGGACGGCGGCGGCGCTGGCGCGCGAGGCGGGCCTGTCGCGCACGCTGCTGAGCATGCGCTTCCGGCAGATTCTCAAAGAATCGCCGATGGCGTATCTGGCGCGGTGGCGGCTGCAGCTGGCCGCGCGGGCCCTCGTTACTTCATCGGAACCGGTGGCGCAGATTGCGGCAGCGGTCGGCTACGAGTCGGAGGCGGCGTTCAACCGCGCGTTCAAGCGGCTGCACGGCGTGCCGCCCGCGCGGTACCGCCGCGATCACCAGCGCGATCGCCGCGCGGCCGAAGGCGCGTGATCCTGCCGCACGGGCGCACTACACTGCGCGGGTGAGCGCATCACCGGCAGACCTGCCCATCATCTGGAGTGTCCTGGTCGACGGCGATCCCATCCGCGCGGTGTACGAACCCGGCGCGGCCGACGGGCCGGTGTTCGTCTTCGCGCACGGCGCCGGCGGCAACATGAACGACGCCGCGGTGCGTGCCGCATCCGGCGCGCTGCGCGACCGCGGCATCGGCGTCGTCCGCTTCAACTTTCCGTACGCCGAGCGCCGCCAGAAGCGGCCGGATCCGATGCCGCGCCTGATTGCCTGCATCGACAGCGTCGTCACGCTGGTTCGCGACGAGCTGGCTCCTGCGCCGCTCATTGTGGGAGGGCGATCGATGGGCGGGCGCGCCGCGTCGATGTGGACGGCCGCCGGCGGGCGCTGTGAGGGCCTGCTGCTGCTCGCCTATCCGCTGCATCCACCGGGGAAGCCCGAGCAGCTTCGTGTCGATCACCTCCCCGACATTACCGTGCCGGTCCTGTGCGTCAACGGCACGCGCGACGCGTTCTGCACGCCATCGCTCATGCAGGAGACGCTCGACGGCCTCGGGGCGAACTGGTGCATGAAGTGGCTCGAAGGCGCCGACCACGGGTTCCACGTGCTGAAGCGATCGGGCCGCACCGACACCGGGATCCTCGAGGAGGCCGCCGACGAGATCGCGAGCTGGGTGCGGACGTTGTAAGAGGGCGCAGCGGCCGTCACAGACGGCCGCTGCGGGCAGCGCCCCGCTCAGCGCGCTCCGGCGCCGGGTACGACATCGACCCCTGCGGCGGCGCGGAGTCGCCGCAGCACGCCGAGATTCTCCTCGTCGAGCGGATCGCGTTCGATCGCGTTCGGTTTGCCGATGTCCTTCGACTTGGGCGTCTCGAGGAGGAACGGGAGCCGTTCGAACCGCGGGTCGGCGAACAGCCGCAGGAAGCCGCCTTCGCCGACGAACCCCCGGCCGATGTGCTCGTGGCGATCGACGCGGCTGCCGAGCGGCTTCTTCGAGTCGTTGACGTGCACGACGAACAGCCGCTCGAAACCGACGGTGCGCTCGAACGCCTCGAACGTTGCCGCAAATCCATCGTCAGTCGTCAGGTCGTAGCCTGCCGCGAGCAGGTGACAGGTGTCGAGACAGACGCCGAGCCGCTCGGGCGAGCGGCACCGATCGAGAATCGCGGCCAGGTGCTCGAACCGGTAGCCGATCGTCCGTCCCTGGCCGGCCGTGTGCTCCAGCAGCAGCCGCGCCGTGCCGGGAGGATGGACGGCAAACACCTCGTCGATCGCCTCGGCGACGAGCGCGAGCGCATCTTCCTCGGTCCCGGACGTGCACGCGCCCGGGTGGAGGACGACGCCGTGGAGGCCGAGCGCGTCGGCGCGGGCGAGCTCGTCGACGAGCGCGGCCATCGACTGCTGGCGCAGCGCCGGATCGGCCGACGCGACGTTGATCAGGTAGCTGGCGTGCGACACGACCGGATGCAGGCCGTGTTCGGCGACCAGCGTCCGGAAGCGATCGATTTCGGCCGCTTCGAGTGGCCGTCCGCGCCACTGGTTCGCGTTCCTGGTGAATATCTGGAGGGTTTCGCAGCCGTGCAGGGCCGCGCGCTCGACCGCGCGCGACACGCCGCCGGCGGTCGACATGTGGGCACCGATCCGCGGCATCCGGACAGCATGCCCCGCCGTGGTCGCGGCCGACAAGTCACGCGGCGCTGGCGCGGCCCGGCTCATCCTGTTTATCCTCTTTAGATGCCGATGGTTGCAGCCGACGGTGCGGGACTGCTGGGCCTCCCGTTCGACGAGACCGCCGCGCGGCTCGCCGCGGCGGGCATCCGTCCGGTGCACACGGCGGCGTGCTGGCGGGTCCTGTACCGCGACGCCCCGGTCGCCGAGCTGCCCGCCCGGCTCCGGACGCTTTTCGAGGCAGCCGGTCCGTCGCAGCTGGCCGACCCGCCGATCGCCGCGCGCACCGACAGCCGCGACGGCGCGACCACGAAGTACCTGCTCCGGCTCGACGACGGGCAGCAGATTGAGACTGTCATCATGGGGTATCCCGGGCGGTTCACCGCGTGCGTGAGCACGCAGGTGGGCTGCGCGATGGGATGCGTTTTCTGCGCCACCGGCCAGATGGGGTTCGTCCGGAACCTGTCGGCGGCCGACATCGTCGCCCAGGTCCGGTTCGTTGCGCGGCAGCTGGCCGCGCGTGGCGAGCGGCTCCGGAACGTCGTCCTCATGGGCATGGGCGAGCCGCTGCACAACTACGACGCCGTCATGCAGGCGCTGGCGGTCGTCAGCGACCCGCACGGGTTCGGCATCAGCCCGACGCGGATTACCGTGAACACGGTCGGTCTGGTGCCCGGCATCCTCCGGATGGCCGCCGAGCGGCGGCCGTACTCGCTCGGCGTGAGCCTGCACGGCAGCACCGAAGCGGAGCGGGCGGCGCTCGTGCCGGTCAGCCGGCGCTGGCCGCTGGCCGATGTGCTCGACGCCTGCCGGGCCTACTGCGCCGAGACCGGCCGACGCATCTTCTTCGCCTGGACGCTCATCGACGGCGTCAACGACAGTCCGGCGCACGCGTCGCGCCTGGCCGCGCAGCTGGTCGGCATCGACGCCCACGTCAACCTCATCGAGCTCAACCCGACGCCGGGCTATGCCGGGCGCGGCGCGTCGCGGCCGGCAGCCGAGACCTTCCGTCGCGTGATTCAGGACGCGGGCATCCCGTGCACGATCCGGCAGCGGCGCGGCGTCGACGTGGCGGCCGGCTGCGGCCAGCTGCGGGCCGAGCGGCAGCCGCCGGCGCGCACGGCTCAGGCGATGCGATAGCCGTAGGAAGGGTGAAGGACGCTTTCGAATCCCAGATGCTCGAACATCGGCCGGCTTTCCTCGGTCGGTTCGACCACGCCGTGGTCGTAGCCGAGGGTCCGGGCGACGAGCAGCGGCGTCAGGACGAGCGCCGTGCCGATGCCGCGGCCGCGGAAGCGCGGCGCGACGGCCAGCGAATACAGGCCGGCGGCGCGCTGGCCGAGGAACAGCTCGGCAATGCCGGCCGGCTCGCCGTCGATGCGCGCCAGGTAGAACTGCAGCGGCTGGCGCAGGCCGAGGTCCATACTCCGGTAGAGCTGCTCGCGCGGTTCACGCGGCTCGGTCGTGGTCGACGTCCACACGTCGAACCAGCCGTCGAGCTCGTCGAGCGTGCGGACACGATCGACCGTCAGGCCGGGGAATCGCGACATCTCGCGGGCCAGCGATGCCAGCGGGGCGCCCATGCGGACGCCGTCGGGCACCGGCTCGCAGCCGAGCGCCTCGAGCCGCTGCGGGATGTCGCGCGGCTCGGTGGCGCGGTCGATGCGCCACGTGGCGGGCAGGCCCTGGAACCGGAACTGGTCGACGAGAAACGGCACCTGCACGTCGGCGGCCTCGGGCGACAGGCGCGTCCAGAGCACGCCGTTGGCGTCGGCCGACGGCAGGCCGGTGACGACCCAGGTCAGGTCCGCCGACCGGTGGCTCGTCGCGCAGGCGGCCATGCCGAGGCATGCGATCCGTTCCGCTTCGTTCTCGGCAGCCAGCTCGGACCAGACGGTGTCGAGACTTTTCATGTTCAGTTCACCGATACCATAGTCTGCCGTGTTTGCGGCCGGCATGCCCGTCCTTTCTTTGGCAGTTCGGGCAACCGCGGGATAGAATGCCGCCCGCATCAGGCCAACGCCGGCTTATCCCCAACAGGAGCGTTCGCGTGAAGCTGTTTCCCCATCCTGTCCTTCGTCTGCTGGTCCTCCTCGGCGTCGTCGTGACGGCGGCGGCGGGATGTGAAAACCGGACTGTCGACGACGGCACGGGCGACATCCGGGTGGGCCTGTATGCGTCGCTTACGGGCGACGGGGCCTCGTTCGGCCAGTCGTCGCTCGAGGGCGCGCAGCTGGCCGTCGAGGAGATCAACAACGCCGGCGGCGTGCTGGGCGGCCGCTCCATCCAGCTGCTGGTCGAGGACAACCAGAGCCGGCCCGAGGAGGCCTCGAACGCCGTCACGAAGCTGATCACGCAGGACCGCGTCGTCGCGCTCATCGGCGAAGTCGCGAGCCGTCGGACCCTGGCCGCCGCGCCGGTCGCGCAGCGCTACCAGGTGCCGATGATCACGCCGGCGTCGACCAACGAGCGGGTCACCGAGCTCGGCGACTACATCTTCCGGATCTGCTTCATTGATCCCTTCCAGGGCGAGGTGCTCGCGAAGTTCGCCTACAACGACCTGGGCGCGCGGCGCGCGGCCGTGCTGCGCGACATCCAGCAGGACTACTCGGTCGGGCTGACCGAGTCGATCGTCCGGAATTTCACGGCGCTCGGTGGCCAGGTTTCCGACCCGATCAGCTACAGCTCGGGCGACCCCGACTTCCGCGCCGTGCTCACGCAGATTCGGGCGCAGAATCCCGACGTCATCTTCGCGACCGGGTACTACACCGAGGCCGCCGTCATCGTGCGGCAGGCGCGCGAGCTCGGGATGGAGATGCCGATTCTCGGCGGCGACGGCTGGGTGGGCGACGCGCTGGCCAACGGCCGCGAGGCGCTGCGTAACACGTTCATCTCGAATCACTACTCGGGCGACAATCCGGACCCGGTCGTCCAGAACTTCGTGGCGAGCTACCGGCAGCGGTTCGGCCGCGAGCCCGACTCGATTGCGGCGCTCAGCTACGACGCGGTCAAGGTGCTCGTCGACGCGTTCGAGCGCGCCGGCTCGACGAACGGCCCGGCCGTGCGCGACGCGCTCGCGACGTCGAGCGTGGCCGGCGTCACCGGGCAGCTGACGATGGACGCGAACCGGAACGTCTCGAAGCCGGCGGTCATCCAGGAAGTGACCTGGGAGAACGGTGCCGTCCGCTTCGTCTACCGCACGACGATCGATCCCGACTGATCGCCGGGCGCGCGGCTGCCCGATCCCGACGCATGGAGACGCTGCTACAGCAGATCATCAACGGATTGTCGCTCGGCGCCATCTACGCCCTGATCGCCCTGGGCTACACGATGGTGTACGGCGTCCTGCGCCTGATCAACTTCGCGCACGGCGACGTGTACATGCTCGGCGCCTTCTCGGGCTACTACCTGGCGCACGCGCTCGGGCTCGACGGCAACCCGTCGGTGCTCGGCGCCATCGTCGTCACGATCGGCGCAATGGCGTTCTGCGCGATCGTGGGGATGCTCATCGAGCGCTTCGCGTACAAGCCGGTCCGCCACCACCCTCGCCTGACGGCGCTCATCACGGCGATCGGCGTCTCGCTGCTGCTCGAGTACGGCGGCCAGGTGGTCTTCGGCGCGACGCCGCGCTTCTTCCCGCAGATGATCGAGTCGCGCACGTACGCGCTCGGCGGCGTGCAGATCACCAACCAGAACCTGCTCATCATCCTCGTGGCCGTCGTGGTCATGTTCGGCCTCGAGTTCATCGTCCACCGCACGCGCATCGGCAAGGCGATGCGTGCCACGTCGTACAACCTGCAGGTGGCGAAGCTGATGGGCATCAATACCGATCGGGTGATTGCCTTCACGTTTGCGCTCGGGTCGGCGCTGGCGGCGGCCGGCGGCGTGCTCGTGGCGCTGGCCATCCCGCGCATCGATCCGCTGATGGGACTGATGACGGGGCTCAAGGCGTTCGTCGCCGCGGTGCTCGGCGGCATCGGCAGCATACCCGGCGCGATGGTCGGCGGCGTGCTGATCGGCCTGATGGAAACCGGGCTGAGCGCGACGGCGTACTCGACCTACCGCGACGCCGTGGCGTTCGGCGTGCTGATCCTCATCCTGGTCGTGCGCCCCGCGGGCATCTTCGGCTCGACGGCCGTCGAGAAGGTGTAGCGCATGCCGGTCGGCCGCAAGCTGTTCTTCATCACGCTCGCGATCGTGGCGCTGGCCGTGCTCGATCAGCTGTTCGAGCGCGGCTTCGGCGACCTGCGCATCAATCCCTACTACGCACGCATCGTCAGCCTGGCGGGTATCAACATCACGCTGGCCGTCAGCCTCACGCTCATCAACGGCCTGGCGGGGCAGTTCTCGATCGGCCACGCCGGCTTCATGGCGGTCGGCGGCTACGCGGGAACGTACCTGACCGTCTATCACGGCGCCGCCATCGCGTCGTTTCTCGGCGGCACGCCGCTCGAGGGGCCGGGCAGCGTGCTCGTGATGATCGCGAGCCTGGCCGTCGCGGCCTGTGCGGCCGGTCTGGCCGGCCTCGTCGTCGGCATTCCGTCGCTGCGGCTCAGGGGCGACTATCTCGCCATCGTCACGCTCGGCTTCGGCGAGATCATCCGCGTCATCATCCTCAATATCCCGGCCGTCGGCGGTGCGACCGGCTTTACCGCGGCGCTGCCCATCACCAGCTTCTTCTGGATTTTCGGCGTCGCGCTGCTGACGATCGTCGTCGTCCGCAACATCGCGACGTCGACGTTCGGCCGGGCGCTCGGCGCCATCCGCACCGACGAGATCGCCGCCGAGGCCATGGGCATCCAGACGACGCGCTACAAGGTGGCGGCGTTCGTCATCAGCTCGGCGCTGGCGGGCATGGCTGGCGCGCTCTGGGGTCAGCTGTTCGCCAACCCGCTCAATCCGCAGAACCTGAACTTCGTCAAGTCGATCGAAGTCATCATCATGATCGTGCTCGGCGGTCTCGGGTCGATTACTGGCGCCGTGCTCGGCGCGACGACGCTGACCGTGCTGCCCGAGGCGCTGCGGACGTTCGACCAGCAGTTTCCAGGGCTGCGGATGGTGCTCTACGCGCTGCTGCTGATCCTGCTGATGATCTACCGGCCGCAGGGCATCATGGGGCGCCGCGAACTGAGCTTCGCCTGGCTCCGCCGGTCGACGCGCGACGACGGGCCGGCCGCGCCGGCGGCGGGAGCCGGAAAGGACGCAGCCGATGGCTGAGCCGGCGCCCGCGTACCTGCTCGACGTCCGGAACGTGTCGAAGCGCTTCGGCGGCCTGACGGCGGTGCGCAACGTGTCACTGCAGGTGCCCGCCGGGACGGTCTACGGTCTGATCGGGCCGAACGGGGCAGGGAAGACGACGGTCTTCAACCTGCTCACGGGCGTGTATGCGCCGACCGACGGCCAGATCCTGTTCGACGGCACGCCGATCCACGGCCGCCGGCCACACCAGATCGCACGCTACGGCATCACGCGGACGTTTCAGAACATCCGGCTCTTTTCCGACATGACGGTCCTCGAGAACGTCATGACGGCGCACCACCTGCGCACCGCGCAGAACATCTTCGACGCCATCGTCGGCACCGGCCGCAGTCACCGCGAGGAGCGCGAGATGCGCGAGCGCGCGATGCACCTGCTGTCGATCTTCGGCCTGGCCGGCCTGGCCGACGAACCGGCGACCAGCCTCCCGTACGGGTCGCAGCGCCGGCTCGAGATCGCCAGGGCACTGGCCACGCGGCCCCGGCTGCTGCTGCTCGACGAGCCGGCCGCGGGAATGAACCCTCAGGAGGCCGTCGGGCTGATGGACACCATCCGCTGGATCCGCGACGAGTTCTCGCTCACCGTGCTGCTCGTCGAGCACAACATGAAGGTCGTGATGGGCATCTGCGAGACCATCCAGGTGATCGATCACGGCGAGTCGATCGCGACCGGCACGCCCGCCGAGATTCAGTCGAATCCCCGCGTCATCGAGGCCTACCTTGGCGCCTGCTGATCGTCCGATGCTCGAGCTGTCCGGCGTGAACGTCTTCTATGGCGGCATCCACGCCCTGCGCGACGTGTCGCTCGTCGTCCGTCCCGGGGAGGTGGTGACGCTGATTGGCGCCAACGGCGCCGGGAAGACGACGACGCTGCGGGCGATCAGCGGGCTGGTGCGGCCGACGAGCGGGCGCATCACGTTTCTTGGCGAGGACATCACGGGACAGCCGGCGCACACGCTCGTGCCGCGCGGGATCTCGATGTCGCCCGAGGGGCGCGGCGTGTTCGCGAACCTGTCGGTGCTCGAGAACCTCGAGATGGGCGCCTACCTGGTCAGGGACCGCGCGCAGATCAGGGAGGATCTCGAGCGCGGCTTCGCGCTCTTCCCGCGCCTCCGCGAGCGCATGAAGCAGAAGGCGGGCACGTTGTCGGGCGGCGAGCAGCAGATGCTCGCCATCGCCCGTGCGCTGATGTCGCGGCCGAAGCTGCTGCTGCTCGACGAGCCCTCGCTCGGCCTGGCGCCGATCGTGTGCCAGACGATCTTCGCCACGATCGACGAGATCAAGGCGGGTGGCACGACGGTCCTGCTCGTCGAGCAGAACGCGCACACGGCACTCGCACACTCCGATAGGGCTTACGTCCTCGAGACAGGCGCGGTCATCCTCGAAGGGCCGGCCGCCGAGATTGCCGACCACCCGCGCGTCCGGGCGGCCTACCTGGGCGAGTGATCGCCGCCGGGGGGTTCGCCCCCGCGAATCGACAAATCCAGCAGTTCGACCGGGTGCAGGAACGTCACCGTCCGCCCCGCGCGTCGGGCCGCGGCTGCGAGCTGCAGGCGGCAGCCGGGATTGGCCGTGGCGACAATGTCGGGCTTTGCCGCGAGCAGCTGCTCGATCTTGCGATCGCCGAGCCGGCGCGCCGGCTCGGGCTCGAGCAGGTTGTAGATGCCGGCGCTGCCGCAGCACATGTCGTCGCTGCAGTCGGCGAGCGTCAGTCCGGGAATCGCAGCCAGCAGCCGCCGCGGCGCCGTGCGGATGCCCTGGGCGTGCGCCAGGTGGCAGGCGTCCTGGTAGACGACCCGCGCGTCGACCGGCTGGCGCGGCGTCCGCGGCGGACCAAGCTCGTCGAGCAGTTCGTTGACGTCGCGCACCGACGCCGCGAATCGCTCCGCCCGCTCACGCCAGCGGTCGTCGTCGGCGAACAGGTGCGCGTACGACTTCATCGCCGAACCGCAGCCGGCCGCGTTCGTCACCACGTGATCGACCTTCGCGCGCTCGAAGGCGGCAATCGTCCGGCGCGCGAAGCGCTTCGCTTCGGCGATCCGGCCGCCGTGCAGGGCGAGCGCGCCACAGCAGCCCTGCCGTGACGGTACCAGGACGTCGCAGCCTTCGGCCGCCAGCACGCGGACGGTGGCCGCGTTGGTATCGGGGAAGAGCAGCT
Organism: Acidobacteriota bacterium; assembly: GCA_003242705.1. Taxonomy (GTDB): domain Bacteria; phylum Acidobacteriota; class Vicinamibacteria; order Vicinamibacterales; family SCN-69-37; genus SCN-69-37. The sequence continues at coordinate 23,055 of QGVF01000024.1, read as the reverse complement.
GTTGCACGCAGCCGGTGAGCAGTCCGGCGCGCAGGCGCGGCGCGCCCGCCGGAGCGGCCGCCGGCACGCGGCGGAACAGGTTCCGCAGCCTGAGCGGCGGTGCCGACGTGAGCATCGCGGCGAGCCGCCGTGGCAGCAGCCGCGGCATGCCGGTGCGGTGAAGCAGCTCGGTGACGGGGCGCAGCACGGCGAGCGGCAGCAGGAGCAGCCGCATCCGCCCGCGGTAGGGAAACGTCCGGTACGCGAACGCGCGGAAGAGGCGATCGCCGAAGCTGCGGCGATGCTGCTGCTCGATCATCGCGCGCGTGGCTTCGATGAGCGGCTCGTACCGGACGCCCGACGGGCACGCGGTGACACACGCCAGGCAGCCGAGGCAGCGATCGAAGTAGCGGACGAAGCGATCGTCGATGGTCGCGCGCCCCTCGACGGCCGCCTTCATCAGGTGAATGCGGCCGCGCGGCGAGTCCATCTCTTCGCTCCACAGCGCGTAGGTCGGACACGCGGGCAGGCAGAAGCCGCAGTGCACGCACGCGTCGAGCAGCGCCGGGTCCGGTCCGTCGATCCGTCTGGTCGGGGCGCGATGAGCCGTGGTCGTCATACGGGACCTCGTCCGGCGCCGAGTGTGCCGTGCGGATCGCAGGCGCCTTTGAGCGCCTGCCAGAGCGCCTCGGTGTCGGGTTCGATCTGCCAGGGATCGATCCGTTCGCGGACTTCGGCCGGCGCGTCGACGATCAGCACGTGGCGAAGAGCGCCGGTGCGCCGCAGCTGTTCGACGACGGCGGGATGATCGTCGGGGGAGCCGCCGAGCGTCACCGTGCCGGCACCGACGCCGAGACGCCCGGTCCATACGAACGGGACACCGCGCGCAGCCGTGCGGAGGGTTTCTGCGGCGCGCGCCAGTTCGGCGGGCTTCCAGCTCAGCCGGAGCATCGTCGTGCCGGTCGCGTTGAATGCCATCTGGCCCCGCCAGCACTCGGCGGCTGCGTCGGCCGGCAGCATCTCGATGCGGCCGTCGACCTCGAGGGCCGCCCGGCGCGCGTGGCGGCAGCCGTCGTCGACCGCCGGGGCGACCGAGGCGAACCGGACGAACACGGTCAGCGGGGCGTGGTGCTGGTCGTCTCCGTGCTCGAAGCGGAAGTCGAGCGCGTCGGGCTCGCACTGGGCCTGGCGGAGCAGATCGGCAAAGGCGACGGCGTCAGCCGGGTGGCGCAGGTCGATGCGCACCGTGCGCGAGACGGGCGCAAGCGGCGCGAGCTTGAACGTGACCTGTGTTATGACGCCGAGCGTGCCGTGTGAGCCGCTCATCATGCGCGCGAGATCGTAGCCGGCGACGTTCTTGACGACTCGTCCGCCCGACTTCGCGGTGAGGCCGTCGCCGAGAACGACCGTCATCCCGATGACGAGATCGCGCGGCGTCCCGTAGCGGTGGCGCATCGGACCCGCGTGGTTCGTGGCGACGAGGCCGCCGATCGTGCCGTGCTCGCCCTGGAGGCCATCGAGCGGGAGCTGCTGACCGTGCCGCGCGAGCGCGGCGTTGACGTCGCGCAGCGTGGCGCCAGCCTCGATGGTGGCCGTCAGGTCGGACGCCTCGTGCGCCACGAGGCGATTGAGACGATCGAGCCGGATCAGCACGTCGAACGGCCGGGGCCGGCGACCCCAGCGGTCGCGCGTGCCGCCGCCGCGGACGACGACCGACAGGCGCGCGTCGGACGCCCAGGCGAGCGCTGCGGCAACGAGCGCGGTCGAGTCGGTGTCGACGACAACGGCCGGCGCGACGCCGTCGACGCGATCGTCGGGTCCGGCCGGGCGCGCGCACGGACCGAGGGCCTCTCTGGCCTTGCCGACGAGCGTGCTGCTTCCGGTGATCACAGGCGTTCGGCCAGCCCCGCGCGTTCCACCGGGTGCGGGCGATAGGGGCCGGGCGCTTCACCGCACAGGCGCGGCGTGGGGAAGACCTTGCCCGGATTGCAGAGCATGGCCGGGTCGAGCGCCCGGCGCACGCGCTGCATCGCGGACAGATCGTCGGCCGAGAACATCTTCGGCATCGAGCAGGCCTTGTCGACGCCGATGCCGTGCTCGCCCGTGAGCGACCCGCCGGCTTCGAGGCAGTACGTCAGGATTTCCGACGCCACCGCGGCGGCGTGTTCGGTCTGTCCGGGAACGGCGGCATCGTAGCAGATGAGCGGATGCAGGTTCCCGTCGCCGGCGTGGAACACGTTCGCGATGCGCAGGCCGGAGCGGCGCTCGAGATCGGCGATACGGTGAAGCACCTCCGAGAGCTTCGAACGCGGTACCACGCCGTCCTGCACGTAGTAGTTCGGCGAGATGCGTCCCATCGCGGCAAAGGCCGCCTTCCGCCCCTTCCAGATGCGTGCCCGCTGCGCCTCGTCGGCGGCAATCTCGAGGTGCGTCGCCTGTCGGGCGCGGCAGATCGCGACCACTTCCTCGAACCGCGCGGCGACTTCGGCGCCCGGGCCGTCGAGCTCGACGATCAGCACCGCGGCGGCGTCGGGAAAGCCCGGATGCACGGCGGCCTCGGCCGCGGCGATCGCGAGCCGGTCCATCATCTCGATCGCGGCCGGCACGATACCTGCGGCGATGATGTCGGCTACCGCCTGCCCGCCGGTATCGATGCTGTCGAAGGCGGCGAGCAGCGTCTTCACGCGCTCCGGACGCCGCAGCAGCCGCACCGTGACGCGCGTGGCGATGCCGAGGGTGCCTTCCGATCCGATCAAGAGCGGCAGCAGGCCCGGGCCCGGCTCGTCGGCCGTGTCGCTGCCGATCGTGACCACGCGCCCGTCGGCCAGCACCACCTCGAGCGCGACGACGTGGTGCACGGTGAAGCCGTACTTCAGGCAGTGCGCGCCGCCGGAGTTCTCGGCCACGTTGCCGCCGATCGAGCACACCTGCTGGCTCGACGGATCGGGCGCGTAGTAGTAGCCGTAGGGCGCCACGTGGCGGGTGATGTCGAGGTTCGTCACGCCCGGCTCGACCGTCATCAGTTGATTGGCCAGGTCGACGTGCAGGATGCGATTGAGACGGGCGAGGCCGATCACGATGCCGCCAGGCACCGGCTGGGCGCCACCCGACAGGCCCGTGCCGTGGCCGCGCGCGACGAACGGCACGCCGGCCTCCGCGCACGCGACGACGAGCGACCGTACCTGGCCGGCATCGGCCGGGAGCGCGACCGCCAGCGGCGTCTCGCGCGCGTGCGTCAGCCCGTCGCACTCGTAGACGGCGAGCGCATGCGGATCGGTGTAGAGCCACTCGTCGCCGACGATGGCGCGCAGCGTGTCGATGAAGCCCGGCGGCGCGGCCGGCGGCGGGGAACCCACCCGGGTGGTCATGTGCTCTGGATCGTATCCGGTTCCGGCAGGAACGGCCGGCGGCGCCGGGCGTAGATCTGCCCGGCGGGCACGCTCACGAGCGTCCGCTCGGGCCAGCGCAGGGCCGTCAGGCGCCAGCCGAACACGCATCCGGTGTCGATGCCGATCGTGTTGCGGTGCCAGGCCGGCTCCAGAATCGGCGTGTGGCCGTACACGACGCAGGCGCTGCCGGTGTAATCGGCAATCCAGGGATGCCGCCGGGCGACGTCGCGCGGATCGATCGAGTCGTCGTTGGCACCGTACGCCGCCAGGTGGCGGCATTCAGGCGTATCGACGCCGTGCAGGTCCTCGCGCAGGCCCGTGTGCGCGACCACGAGCCGGCCGTGGTCGAGCACGAAATGACCGGGCAGGCTGCGGAAGAAGACAAGGGTCCGCTCGCGGACCTCGGCCGGCTGCGCCTCGAACTCGCGGACCGTGCCCTCGAGGCCGAAGAGCAGCGGCACCGGCTCGCCCGCCAGATAGCGCTCGAACTGCACGTCGTGGTTGCCCGGGACGCACAGAGCCGCACCCTGCCCGACCATCGTCGACACCAGCTCGACCACGCCCACGTTGAACGGGCCGCGGTCGACCAGATCGCCGACGAACACCGGCAACCGCCCGTCGGGCGACCGCCAGCCGGACGCCTCGTCGCGCTCGTAGCCGAGCGCGGCGAACAGCGCGTTGAGCTCGTTCAGGCAGCCGTGAACGTCGCCGATGATGTCGAACGGACCCGTGAGATGACGCTGATCCACCGACAGCACGTCGGGACGCCGTTCGCGGTGGATCCGACCAGGAGCCGGGTGGTGCATTCGCACGACAGCATGACAAGAACCGGCGCCGCCCCGCAAGCGGAGCGGCCCGGTGCCGGGGGCTACTCCTCGAGGAAGATCGTGAGCCGTCGGGGAATCACCGACAGCCGCTCGCCCGCGTGGAACTGCTCCTGCTCCTGCTGGACGCGCGGCAGGTCGACGACAATCGTGCGCGACTCGTCGTCGAGCAGCTCGAGCCGGACGAGCGCTCCGGCCGGCGTCACGTGCACCAGGCGGGCCGGCAGACCGCCGTTGGTCAGGTTGCGGCTGACCTCGAGCTCGTGCGGCCGGGCGTAGCCGGCGGCCGGCCGCGACGTGCTGTCGACGGCATCGGGGTAGTCGACCGTGAACGGGCCGAACGTCGCGCGCCCCGCGGCGGCCGTGCCGACGAAGCGGTTGACGTTGCCCACGAAGTTCATCACGAACGGCGACTTCGGCTGATCGGCGACCTCGTCGGGACGGCCGTCCTGTTCGATCTGGCCGCGGTTCATGATGATGACGCGGTCGGCCAGGTCAAACGCTTCCTCCTGATCGTGCGTGACGAAGACGCTCGTCAGCTTGATCTCCTCGTGCAGGCGGCGCAGCCAGCGGCGCAGGTCGCGCCGCACGTTGGCGTCGAGCGCGCCGAACGGCTCGTCGAGCAGCAGCACCTTCGGTTCGACAGCCAGGGCGCGGGCAAGCGCGACGCGCTGGCGCTGGCCGCCCGACAGCTGCGACGGGTAGCGGTCGTGCAGGTAGTCGAGCTGCACCAGCTTCAGCAGATCGTGCACACGCCGGCTGATTTCGGCCTTGTCGGGCCGGCGGCTGCGCGGGCGCACGGTGAGGCCGAACGCGACGTTGTCGAACACCGTCATGTGCCTGAAGAGCGCGTAGTGCTGGAAGACGAAGCCCACGCCGCGCGCCCGGACGTCCTGTGTCGAGGCGTCCTCGCCGCTCAGGAGCACCGTGCCGGAATCCTGCACCTCGAGTCCGGCGATGATGCGGAGCAGCGTGGTCTTGCCGCAGCCCGACGGGCCGAGCAGTGCGACGAGCTCGCCGCTGCCGACAGTGAAGCTGACGTCGCGGACGGCTGCGAACGTGCCGAAGGTCTTGCGGATATTGCGGACTTCGATGCTCATGAGAGGGTGTCCGTCGCGGTCCCGGGCTGCACGGTGGTGCGGCCCACGTGCCGTTCGACGATGGTCTTGAGGACGAGCGTCACGATGGCGAGCAGCGCCAGCAGCGACGCGGCGGCGAAGGCCGCCTGGAACTGGTACTCGTTGTAGAGAATCTCGACGTGCAGCGGCAGCGTGTTGGTCTCGCCACGGATCTTGCCCGAGACGACCGACACGGCGCCGAACTCGCCCATGGCGCGGGCGTTGCAGAGCAGCACGCCGTACAGCAGGCCCCACTTGATGTTGGGCAGTGTCACCCGCAGGAACGTCTGCAGGCCGTTGGCGCCGAGCACGCGGGCCGCTTCCTCTTCATCACGTCCCATCGCCTGCATCACGGGAATGATCTCGCGCGCGACGAACGGGAACGAGACGAAGATGGTCGCCAGGATGATGCCAGGCACCGAGAAGACGATGCGGATGCCGTGCTCGGCGAGCCACGGCCCGAACCAGCCCTGCCGGCCGAAGAGCAGCACGAAGATCAGGCCGGCGATGACCGGCGAGACCGCAAACGGCAGGTCGATCAGCGTGAGCAGCACGTTCTTGCCGGGGAACTGGAACTTCGCGATGGCCCAGCCGGCCGCGACGCCGAAGACCAGGTTGAGCGGCACGGCCACGCCGGCGGCGACGAGCGTCAGCCGCACGGCCGACAGCGTGTCGGGCGTGCTGATGGCGCCCGTGTAGGCCGACCAGCCGCGACCCAGCGCCTCGGTGAAGACGGCGGCGAGCGGCACGATCAGGAAGAGGCCGAGGAATCCCAGCGTGAGCGCGATGAGGCCCCATCGCACCCAGCGGGGCTCGGTCAGGTGCGCGGCGGCACCCGACGTCCGGTGATTACGCGATGACGAACCGGCCATGGTCGTGTCCTATGCGGCCAGGCGCCGGCTCGTCCAGGCCTGGAGCCCGTTGATGGCCAGCAGCAGCGCGAACGAGATGACGAGCAGCACCACGGCAATCGCCGTGGCCGCGGCGTAGTTGAACTGCTCGAGCTGCGTGATGATGAGCAGCGGTGTGATTTCGGTGCGCATCGGCATGTTGCCCGCAATGAAGACCACCGACCCGTACTCGCCAATCGATCGCGCGAAGGCCAGCGCGAAGCCGGTCAGCCAGGCCGGGAACAGGAAGGGCAGCACGACGCGCCGGAGGATCTGCCAGCGCGTGGCGCCAAGGCTCGACGCGGCCTCTTCGATCTCGAGATCGAGATCATCGATCACCGGCTGCAGCGTCCGCACGACGAATGGCAGCCCGATGAACGTCAGGGCCACCGTGATGCCGAGCGGCGTGAAGGCGACCTGCACGCCCAGATCGTTCAGGTAGCGGCCGATCCAGCCGTTGGGCGCGTACAGGGTCGTGAGCGTGATGCCGGCCACGGCGGTCGGCAGCGCGAAAGGGAGATCAATCAGCGCGTCGAACAGCCGCTGTCCCGGAAAGCGGTAGCGGGTCAGGACCCAGGCGACGATGAGCCCGAACACGGCGTTCACGCACGCGGCGGCGAACGCCGCGCCGATGCTCAGGCGGTAGGACGCAACGACGCGCGCGTCGCTCACGACCCGCCAGAAGGCGGACCAGCCGAGCTCCCACGACTGCACGGGGAGCGTCAGGAGCGGAACGATCACGATGAGGCAGAGATACAGGATCGTGTACCCCATCGTGAGCCGGAAGCCGGGGAGGACGTTTCGACGCTGTCGGGAGAACATGACGCTACGTGCCGGCCGGGCTCAGTTGCCCGGCCGGTAGATCTGGTCAAACACGCCGCCGTCGGCAAAGTGCTTCCGCTGGGCGGCCTGCCATCCGCCGAAGACCTCATCGATCGTGAACAGGTCGACGTTCGCGAACGAGTCCGAGAACTCGGCGAGGATCTCCGGATCGCGCGGACGGTAGTGGTTCCGCGCGGCGACCCGCTGGCCTTCCGGCGAGTAGAGGTACTCGAGATAGGCCGTGGCGAGCTCGCGCGATCCGCGGCGGTCGACGACGCGATCGACGACCGTGACGGGCGGCTCGGCCAGGATGCTCACGGACGGGACGACAATCTCGATGGCGTCGCCCGACTCCTCGAGCGCGAGGAACGCCTCGTTCTCCCACGCCAGCAGCACGTCGCCGATCCCGCGCTGGACGAACGTCGTCGTCGAACCGCGCGCGCCCGAGTCGAGCACGAGCACGTTGCGGAACAGCTGCTCGACGAACGCCCTGGCCGTCTCCTCGTTGCCGCCCGGCTGACGGAGCGCGTAGCCCCACGCCGCCAGGTAGTTCCAGCGCGCGCCGCCCGAAGTCTTCGGGTTCGGCGTGATGACGCCGATGCCGGGCTGCACGAGATCGTTCCAGTCCCGGATGTTCTTCGGGTTGCCCTTGCGGACGAGGAACACGATCGTCGACGTGTACGGCGTGCTGTTGTTCGGCAGCCGCGACTGCCAGTTCCTGTCGATCAGCCCGGTGTCGGCGATCGCGTCGATGTCGTACGCGAGCGCGAGCGTGACGACGTCGGCCTCGAGACCGTCGATGACCGCGCGCGCCTGGGCGCCGGCGCCACCATGCGACTGGCGGACGGTGACATCCTGCCCGGTGCGTCGCTTCCATTCGGCCACGAAGGCCTGGTTGAAGTCCTGGTAGAGCTCGCGCGTCGGATCGTACGAGACGTTGAGGATCTCGGTGACCTGCGACGCGCCATCGCCGGCCGGCTGGCTCGACGACCCGCCGCCGCAGGCCGCCGTGAAGGCAACCGCTGCGGCAAGGGAGAAGGAAGCGAGTGTACGAAGTCTCATGATGAACAGTCCCCGGAGAATCAGAAGTTGATCTGTGAACGGAAGGCCAGCGTGTTTTCGGTCGGCCGCGCCGAGCCGTCCTCGAACGACGTCCGCTCGTAGTGCAGCCGGTAGAGCAGGTTGCGGTTGAGATACCAGTTCAGGCCGACCGACCACGCTTCGGCCTTCCGGTTCGAGCTGGCGCTGGCCAGACCAAGGGCGAAGGCGTCGTTGTCAACCGACAGCTCCTGGTAGCGCAGGGCGAGCTGCAGCGCGCCCCTTCCGCCGCCGCTGCTGAAGCTGAACGGACGTTCGGGCACGACGCCGTTCTCGGTCGCGCGCTCGCCGGTCAGTACCCACGAGGCCGCGGCCTGCCAGGCCTGGTGGCCGATCGTCTCGCGCAGCTCACCGCGGGCGACCGGCAGCGAGCTCCGGACGTACTCCACGAAGGCGCCGAACGGGCCGCTGTAGTAGGAGAGGTACGGCGAGTAGCGGTTCAGACGGCCGTCGGCCGACGCCCCGTCGTAGGAGAAGAAGGTCTGCTGGAAGACGGTGGTGCGGTAGGACGGCAGGCTGGCCGGGCCCCGATGACTGCCGGTCGAACCGGCCAGGGCCACGGTCAGGCCGTCGACCGGCCGCACGACGACACGGCCGATGAGATCCTTGCCGTCGTTGTTGTCGACGTCCACGTTGGCGCCGTCGCGCGTGCCGTTGAAGATGCCGACGGCGTAGCTCAGCTTGTTGTTCGCCACGTCACCGAGCAGCTGAATGCCGAGGTCGCGGTTGGGCGCCACGGCGGTCGGCAGGGCCCGTTCGATGAAGAGCATGGTCGACGCCGACTGCAGGCGCTCGTAGCCGAACGGCGTCTTGCCCTTGCCGACGCGGACACGGAATGCCGGGCTGAACCGCGTGTCGAAGTAGGCGTCCTGGACCACGAGCGTACCGCCGGCAAAGTCAGGGCTCAGGAAGAACTCGAAGCGGTCGCCGATGCGCCCACGCAGTGACGGACGCAACCGGCGAATGACGAACGAATCGGTGAGGGCGTCGGCCTCATCGTCCACGGCGAAGCGGCCGTCGAACTGGGTCAGCAGGCCCAGCTGCAGGCGATTGGCGCCGTCGGCCGACTGCAGGAAGAAGCCGTTCTGCCACCCGGCGGTCGGCGCGTCGGAGGCGCCACCCGACTGGGCGAGCGCGGAGGGCGCGCCCAGCAGCAGGGCGCCGGCAAACGACGCGAGGGTAAGAATCGGACGCAGCAGGGGCCGCCTTCGATGGCGGCGGATCTCGGAAACCATGCACTCTCTCCACGAAAGGCACACCGGGACTTCCGGTAGCCGTTTGATGAACAGACAGCTATCGCGAGTTGGAGGCGCCGAACGATTGCGTGGAGAGACAGAACCGGGGCAGGTTCAGGAGGTCAGGCTGCGCTGGCTGGCTCCCACGCCATCGTCGGCACCCTACACACGCACCGACACGCGGTCGGCGCGGCACAGGCACGAACGGTGGCGAAGGAGAACCACATAACGCAGCAGGTTTTGTAGCACGGAGGGGTGAAGGGCTGTCAAGCGGGATCTTTCGACCGCCCGGGCCCGTGACACGAGAGCCTCATGTATTGGACTGCAACGCGATGAGCGGGGGGACGACGGGGGAGGCGTGACGGAGGCGGGGCGGCGGCAGCGGCCGCGCGTCAGGGCGACGGCGCGTCGGGCAGCGGCCTGATCTCGCGGACGACCACGGCCGTTTCGCCCGGTCTGATGTAGCCGAGCTCGGCGCGGACGGCCTCTTCGAGGGCGTCGGGATCCGACTCGAGGCGTTCGCGTTCGGCCTGCAGCTCACGGTTCTCGATGCGCAGCCGCGCGAGCTCCTGCATCAGCACCGCTTCGGTCCGGCGCAGGCGCAGCGTGGCCAGGTAGCCGTTCTCGCCGACGATGGAATTGATCACGAGAACGCCCGCGCCGCCGATGAGCAGCCAGGTGATGACGCGGCGACGGCGCCGCCGGGCTTCCGCGGCAACGCCCGGACGGACACGGACCCTCCGGTCTTCGCGGGCGGTTGTCGTCGATTGCTGCGCCATGGGACGTCACCTGTTGTATCAGGTTCGTGCAGGGCGTACAAGGAGAAAATAGCCTCATGAACGACTTCGTGGTGGTGCTCAGCACGGTCCCCGGCGACTTCGATGCCAGCCATCTCGCGCACGAGCTCGTGGGCGCGGGACTGGCCGCCTGCGTCACGATCGTGCCGGGCATCCGATCGGTCTACACCTGGAACGGCATGCCGCAGGTCGACGACGAGCAGCAGCTGTTGATCAAGACGACGGGCGGGCAGGTCGACGCGCTGTGGGACGCGCTGCGCGCGCGGCATCCCTACGACACGCCCGAGTTCATCGTCGTCCCCGTCATCGACGGCAGCGAGGAGTACCTCCGCTGGATCGACCAGAGCGTCGGTCCGCGGCCGGAGTCGTGAGACAGCCGTCTGTTAACATGGCCGCCCTCGCGTGACGATCCCCGACCAACCCCCGGTGCATCGGGACCATCCGGAGTCGACGCGGACCGACGCCTCGACGTCGGCGATCCTGCTCTCGCCGCCGCTCGAGCTCGGTGCGGCACTGTGGCGTACGCTGCCCGGCCGCATCGTCCTGGTGGCCAGCGGCCTGCTGCTGATGCTGGTGGTGGCCGGCTGGCTGGTCGACCTGCCGATCGTCTTCGACCTGCTGCGCCGGCTGGCGTGGATTTCCTGGCTGGTCGCCTCGGCGTGGCTGCTCGTCGTGGCGCTCGTGCGCAACCGCGCGGCGCTGCTGTGGCGGGTGCGCCGCAAGCTGCTGCTCACGTATTTCTTCTTCGGTCTGGTTCCGGTGGCGCTGATCGTCGCCTTCGTCCTGGCGGCGGGCGTGCTGCTGTACGTGACGGTCGCGTCGTACGTGTTCCGCGAGAGCCTGACCGACACCGTGCGGACCGCGCGCGACATCGCGGAAGCGTCGGCGGTCGAGGTGGTCCGGACGCCGGCCGTGGCGGCGACCGGGCTCGAGCGGCGCTACGAGAACCTGCGCGAGCGCTTTCCCGGCCTGTCGCTGGCCCTCGTGCCGGCCGGCGCAGTCCCGGGGCGTTCGGTCGGGGCGACGATCGCCGCCGGCGCCTGGGAACATGGGGTCCCGCCCGAGCGCGCTCCTCGCTGGATTACCGAACGGCGCGGATTTGCCGGGCTCGTCGTGGTCGTGCCGCGGCCCGGCGCGGCTGCGCAGCTCGTGGTGCGCGCCGTGGTCCCGACGGCCGACGGCTCGCGCGTCTCGATTGCCGACCTGCCGGTGAACGAGCGTTTCCTCGAAGCCGTTCGCGCCGAGACCGGCGTGACGCTCGAGGCGTTCGGCGCCACGGGGTGCGGCGTCGATGTGGCTGCCGTTCCGCGCACCGACGACGGCTGGTCGGTGTTCCGGCGGACGGTGACGTTTCTCGACTGCACCGACTGGGCCAGCGGCGACACCGGGCGGCTGTCGTTCTTCCTCGTGGCGCCGCTCGGCGATCTCTACTCGCACCTGTCGGAGCTGCAGTCGGCAGCCTCGGGCGCGACGCTCACCGACTGGGGCGGCGTCCTGCTGCAGCTGCTGTGGCTGCTCGGCGGCCTCTTCCTCGTCATCCAGGCGTCGGCGATCGTGATGGGGGCGCTGCTGGCGCGGTCGATCACGTCGGCCATCCACGAGCTGTTCGAGGGGACCGAACGGGTCCGCGTCGGCGACTTCGCCCACCGGATCCGCATCGATTCGCGCGACCAGCTCGGCAAGCTCGCCGAGTCGTTCAACGAGATGAGCCGGAGCATCGAGCGGCTGCTGCACGTCGAGCGCGAAAAGCAGCGGCTCGACGACGAGCTCCGCATCGCGCGTGAGATCCAGAACTCGCTGCTGCCGGTCCGTCCCCCCGTCGTCGAAGGGCTCGACGTGGCCGACTACTGCGAGCCGGCGCGCGAGGTGGGCGGCGACTACTACGACTTCTTCGAGCTCGGCCCGGGCCGGCTCGGCGTGCTCATTGCCGACGTGTCGGGCAAGGGAACGTCGGCCGCGCTCTACATGGCCGAGCTCAAGGGCATCATGATTGCGCTCAGCCGCGAAGGTCTGCCGCCGGCTGCCGTGCTGCGCCGGGTCAACCGCCTGCTGGCCGGACACCTGGGGCCGCGCAGCTTCATCACGATGACCTACGCGATCGTCGACGTGCCGGAGCGCCGCGTGACGCTGGCGCGCGCCGGTCATACACCGATGATCGTCGCGGGACGGCAGGGGACGGACATCATTGCGCCCGAAGGCATGGTCGTCGGGCTGCGGCTGCCCGACGCCGACGGGCTGTTCGAGCGCGTGCTGGAGGAGTGCGAGCGGCCGATCGAGCCGGGCGACGTCATCGTGCTCTACACTGACGGCGTAACGGAGGCGACCGCACCCGACGGACAGATGTTCGAAGACAGCCGGCTGGCGGCCCTGGTGGCGGGACTGCGGGACCAGCCGGCGGCGGGAATCCGCGAGCGGATCATCCGTGACATCCGGGCGTTTGCCGGCGGCGGCGAGGCGCACGACGACATGACGATGGTGATCGTGAAGGTCGAGGGAGGCGGCCGGGCCGCATGAGCGACCAGGCCGCTCCGCTCGTCGATGTATTTCAGTCACACTCTTCGATTGAGGTGGCGGTCGTCCGCGGCCTGCTCGCCGCGCACGGCATCCGATCGGTGACCGCTTCGGCGCTCGCGCCGAGCGTCTTTCCCATGCGGTTCGGCCAGGCCGAGTTCCGCGTCGGCGTCTCGGCCGACGACGCCGCGCGGGCGCGTGAGCTCGTGGCGAGCCACCTCGACGAGGCGGCTGCCGCCGAAGTGCGCCGCCTCAAGGAGACGCTCGGCCCGCTCGAGAAGACGATCGGCTACCGCTTCCGCGACATCGGCCTGCTCGAGCACTCGCTCACGCACCGGTCACGCGCGCACGAGGACGCCTCGGGCGGCGTCATCGACAATGAGTCGCTCGAGTTCCTCGGCGATGCCGTGCTCGGCTTCATCGTCGCGGATCTGCTGTTCACGCGCTTCCCGACGCACAGCGAAGGCTACAAGTCGAAGGTGAAGGCGGGCATCGTGTCGGCCGCCTCGCTCGCGAAGCTGGCCGAAGAGATCGATCTCGGCCGGTTCATCCTCCTCGGGCGCGGTGAAGAGAAGACCGGCGGCCGGCACAAGCAGGCGATTCTCGCCGACTGCTTCGAGGCGCTCATCGCGGCGATTTACCTCGATGGCGGCATCGAAGCGGCGCGCGAGTTCATCGTGACCCGGCTCGAACCGCTCATCAGGCTGGCCGGCGAGCAGGTGGCCGACGCGGTGTTCACCGCCGACTGGAAGTCGGCGCTGCAGGAGAAGCTGCAGGCCGAGGGCAAAGGACTGCCCGTCTACCGCGTCGCCGCGGCCGAGGGACCCGACCACCGCAAGCATTTCCGCGTGGAACTGCTCGTCGGCGGGGAAGTGGTGTCGCAGGGCGAAGGGCGCTCGAAGAAGGAAGCCGAGCAGCTGGCTGCCCGCGACGCGCTCGTGCGGCTCCGACCCGGGACGGCGTGACGCCGTCGTCCGTCAGTCGATTTCGATGATGCCCGATGAGCGCGCCGGTGCGCCGGCGCGTGCCGGGGCCGGCGCGCCCGAGGCCGGCTCGTCCCTGGCTGGTGCTGCCGGCGGCGGTGCGGCGGCAGGCGCCGGTTCGGCCTGCAGCAGCCGGGCGCGGGCGTAGAGACCCACTTCGCGCACGATCTCGCTGTCGCCCGGCGGGACCGGCCGGCCGTAGAGGCGGACGTACAGCCTGAGCAGCGGATCGGCGAAGACGTAGCGCTTGCCGATCGTCGTGACGAGATCGACGTCTTCCAGCCAGGAGAGGTAGTCCTTCGTCGAGCCGGGCGTGCGCCGGAGCCGCTGCGAGATTTCCGTGAGGTTCAGCGGCTCGACCTCGGCGAGCACCGACAGGATGGCCTTGAGCGCGCCGTAGCCGCGCGCCCGGTGCAGGCGCAGCTCGTAACACTCACGCAGACGCGCCGTGAGCGCGCCGTCGGGCGCGATCGACGCGGCCAGCGCCGCGACCGGATCCGTTGCGGGACCCATCGACGCCAGGGCGGCGAGCACGATGTGCGCGTAGGCCGGCACGCCGGCCACGAGCGCCGCGACGGCCGGTGCCAGGTCGGCCGCCCAGTCGGGACGTCCGCCGACGATGCGCTGGGCGAGGGCCTGGACCTCGGCGGCCTCGAGCGGCGGGACGTGGATCACTTCGAACCTGGCCGGCGCGTCGCGCAGCAGGCGATGGACGCGCGTCGTGAAGCGCGAGGCGAGCACGAAGCGCGCCGGGCTCGCGGCGAGCCGCGCGATCAGGTCGCGCTGCACGTGGCGCAGGCCCGGGAAGCTTTCGAACGTGCGCACCTCGTGGAACTCGTCGAGCAGGAACGTCGACGTGCCGTCCGCACCGGCGCGGTCGAAGAAGTCGAGCAGCGCCGTGAACGATTCGCGCGTGCCGCCGGCGACGGCGACCGGCTCGGCCGGCTGCAGGCGGCTGACGGCCACGACGGCCGCCAGACAACGCTCCGGCGTCGTCGCGGCGGCCGCCAGATCGAGGTACTGCGTCTGTGTCGTACCCAGCGCGTGCTCGAGCCGCAGCAGCAGCGACGTCCGGCCGCACCCGCATCCTCCCAGCAGTACAGGAATACGGCCGGCCTCGAGCGAGGCAATCACTCGGCGTTCAAGCGTAGGGCGTTCGACGATCACGAGTCTCGACCCGTCGTGGAATCCAGTCAGCGCGAAGGGGAGAAAGGTCCGTCGCAGCGGCGGAGTCGACACTCTAAAGAACGCTTGGGGGCGTGTCAATCACCTGATCGCCGGGAGCGGCCCCGCGCGGGCAGCGGGCGGGGCCGCGGCCGTGATGGCCGACGGGGTATGATGCTTGCCGCATGAATCTCTGTGTACTGGGCGCCCACTGGGGCGACGAGGGGAAGGGAAAGATCGTGGACCTGTTGACGCCGCATTTCGGCGTCGTCGCCCGGTATCAGGGCGGACACAATGCAGGCCACACGGTGTACGTGCAGGGCGAGAAGTTCGTCCTGCACCTGATTCCATCGGGCATCCTGCACGACGGCGTGACCTGCGTCATCGGCAACGGCGTGGTCGTCGACCTTACGGCCCTCTTTGCCGAGATTGACATGCTCGCCAGCCGCGGCATCGACGTGTCGGGGCGCCTGCTCGTGAGCGACAAGGCGCACCTGATCCTGCCGTATCACCGCGAGTTCGACGTGCTGGCCGAGGCGCGGCGCGGTGAGCGGCGCATCGGCACGACGTCGCGCGGCATCGGCCCCGCCTACGAGGACAAGATCGCGCGCCGCGGCGTGCGCGTGGGCGACCTGGCCGATCTGTCGCCCGACGGGCCGCTGGCCAGCGCGATCCGCGAGAACGTCGCGGCCCGCAACCGGCTCATCCACGATTCGGCCATGAAGGCCGACGACGTGCTCGGTGCGCTGGCGGAGCTGTGGCCGCGGCTGCGGCCGCTCGTCACCGATACGTCGCTGTTCCTGCACCGCGCGATGAAGGAGGGCCGCCGCGTCATGTTCGAGGGCGCCCAGGGCGCGCTGCTCGACATCGATCACGGCAGCTACCCGTTCGTCACCTCGTCGAACGCGACGGCGGGCGGGGCGGCCACGGGCCTCGGCGTGCCGCCGCGCGCCATCCAGGCCGTGCTGGGTGTGGCCAAGGCCTACATCACCCGCGTGGGCGAGGGCCCGCTGCCGACGGAGCTGTTCGACGAGATGGGAGAGCGGCTGCGCGAGACGGGCCAGGAGTACGGCGCATCGACGGGCCGGCCGCGCCGCTGCGGCTGGTTCGATGCGGTGGCCACGCGCTACGCCGTGCGGATCAACGGTATCGACGCGCTCGCGCTCACGAAGCTCGACGTGCTCGATGGCCTCGACGAAGTGAAGATCTGCACCGCATACCGCCGCGGCGCCGAGACAATCACCGAGATGCCCGGCGACACGGCACAGCTGGCCGCCTGCGAGCCGGTCTACGAGACGATGCCCGGGTGGAAGACGCCGACGGCCGGCATCACCGAGTACGACCGGCTGCCCGTCGAGGCCCGCCGCTACATCGCGCGGCTCGAAGAGGTGTGTGACGTGCCGGCCGCCGTCATCTCGACGGGGTCGGACCGCCAGCACACGATCATCCGCCGCGACACGATTGCGGCCGAATGGTTCGGCTGACGCCGACTGGCGCTGCCGGCACGCGTACATGAAAGACGGGCGTGTGGAGTCGATCCACACGCCCGTTCCGTTGAGTGCGGCGTCCGACCGCCGCCGTCAGTCGGACGCCGACGTGTCGGCCGATGCGTCGGCCGGAACGCAGTAGCGATCGAAGGCCATCGTCAGCAGGTCGGCGATCGCTTCGGCCGAGCGCGACTCGATGTCGCGTCGCTCCACCATGTAGAGCAGCCTGCCGTCGCGCAGCAGCGCAATCGAAGGCGACGACGGGGGGAAGCCGGTGAAGTACTCGCGCGCCCGCGCGGTCGCTTCGATGTCGGCGCCGGCGAAGACGGTGGCCAGGTTGTCGGGCCGGTTCTGGTGCCTGAGCGCCAGGGCGATGCCCGGCCTGGCCTTGCCGGCCGCACAGCCGCACACCGAGTTGACCACCATCATGGTGACGCCCGGCAGCTTCATCACCTCGTCGACTTCGGCCGCCGTGCGACACTCACGCGCGCCGAGGACCGTGAGCTCTTCGCGCATGGGAGCGACCAGGAATTCGGGATACGCCATCGAGTAGACCTCCAGCGTCCAGTATAGCGGGCGGTTTCCCGCAGTCGTCAGGGCGCGGCGTGCGAGCGGGTGTGGAAGCCGGCCCGCTCGAGCGCCTGGCGCAGCTCGTCGAAGATGGTGCGCGCTTCGGTCGGGTTGCCGGCGAGCTTCAGCATCCGATCGACGTTGTACATGCGGAACCGGATCGCCTCCATGTGAAACGCCGCGACGGCGCGGCGCAGGGCGTCGGCCTCCTCGAGGATCTTCTCGGTGTCGCCCTCGCGCGGCAGGGCCTCGAGCACGGGAATCAGGCGATCGAGGATCGCGAGCGATTCGGCAGTACGTGACATGAACGGACGTTCCCTCCTGAGCGGCGCCGTCCCGGGGCGCCGGTGATCGTCACAGGATAAATCAGCCGGGCGGCATCCGTCCCGCCGGGGGCCGCGGGCGGGGCTACCGGTGCATCCGCTCGAGCCGGCGCGTGGCGGCCCGCGCCGCCAGCGAGCAGCCGAGTACCAGCGCCAGGAGGACGAGCGCGCCGGCCCAGGCCTGCCGGTGCCAGTCGTCGTAGGGTGAAATCGCGTAGGCGTATACCTGCAGCGTGAGCGCGCCGATCGGTTCGGTGAGGTCGGTCGACCAGAACCGGTTGCCGAAGGCGGTGAAGAGCAGAGGGGCCGTCTCGCCGGCCACGCGCGCCAGCGCCAGCATGACACCCGTGACGATGCCGGGCAGGGCGGCCGGCAGGACCACGGTCAGCACGGCACGGCCGCGCGTGGCGCCCAGCGCAAGCGCACCCTCGCGCAGCGATGCCGGGACGAGCCGCAGCAACTCTTCGGTTGTCCGCGTGATCAGCGGGATCATCATCACCCCGAGTGCGATGCCGCCCGCCATCGCCGAGAAGCCGCCTGTCGGCTCGACGGCGATTGCATAGACGAAAATGCCGACGACGATCGACGGCACGCCGTTGAGTGTGTCGGCCGCAAACCGCACGGCCGGGGCCAGTGGCGATTGTGGGAATTCGACGACGAACATGCCGCTCAGCACCCCAATCGGGACGGCGATCAGGGCGGCTGTGCCGCAGAGGATGAGCGTACCGACGATGGCGTTGCCCATGCCGCCGCCCGGTTCGCCTACCGGCCGCGGCGTCTGCGTGAAGAAGTCGAGGCTGATCGCGGCGGCGCCCTGAACCGCCACGAAGAAGAGCAGCAGGCCGAGCGGCACGAGCGCGACGAGCACCGACAGGGCGGACAGGCTCGTCATGACGGTCGAGACGAGGCGGCGCCGGAGATCGCGCGGCATCAGGGCGTCTCCGCCGCGACCGGGCACTGCGCGAGCCGCCGTCGCCGATCGCGCGACATCTGCCAGATGAGCGCGCGCGACGCGACGTTGACCATCAGCGTCGTGGTGAACAGCACCAGGCCGATTTCGACGAGCGCATGCAGGTGCAGGTCCTCGACCGCCTCGGCGAATTCGTTCGCGATGACGGCTGCCATCGTGTACTGCGGCGCGAACACCGACCAGCTCGCCTGCGGACTGTTGCCAATGACCATCGTCACGGCCATGGTCTCGCCGACCGCGCGGCCGAAGCCGAGCATGACGGCGCCGACGATACCGACGCGTGCGTAGCGGAGTGCGACGCGGGTTGCCTCCCAGCGTGTGGCGCCGAGCGCGTAGGCGCCTTCCCACTGGTGACGTGGAACGGCACGCAGAACCTCGCGGGTCACCGACGAGATGTAGGGGATGACCATCACCGACAGGACGAGCGCGGCCGCAAGCAGGCTGACGCCGACCGTCGGGCCTTCGAAGAGCGGCAGCGCACGGATCCGGGGTGGCAGTGCCTCCTGAAGGAGGCGGACCGCCGGTACCAGCACGAAGATGCCCCACAGGCCGTAGACGATCGATGGGATGGCCGCGAGCAGTTCGGTGAGGAACACGAGCGGCGCGCGCAGCCGGTGCGGGCAGACGTCGGTCAGAAAGACCGCGATGCCGATCGAGACCGGCGCCGCGATCAGCAGCGCCAGGCCCGACGAATAGAGCGTGCCCCAGATGAAGGGGAACGCGCCGAACTGACCGGCGATTGGATCCCAGTCAGTGCGCGTCCAGAAGCCGGCACCGAACGCCGCGATCGACAGTCGTGCGTCGAGGCAGAGCACGACGCCGATCGCGGCGACGAGGCCCACGACCAGCAGGGCGGGGACGGTCGTCAGGAGCCGGAACACGCCGTCGGTCCGGCCGGGACGTGAGCGTCGCATCTCACCTCACCCTGACGCGCTCGAGCGCGGCGAGCTCGCGCTCGACGACCGACGCGGGCAGCGGCGAGTAGCCGAGCTCGGGCGCGAAACGCTGGCCCTCGGTCAGGGCCCACCGCACGAATTCGACGAGCGCGGCCGACTGCCGGACATCGTCCGGACGCTCGCGGATCAGCAGCCACGTGAACGACGCAATCGGGTAGGCGGCGTCGCCGGGCGGGTTGGTGATCGAGACGCGGAAATCGTCGGGAATCGTCGCTGCGGCGCCGTCGGCGGCCGCCGTCACCGATTCGATCGACGAGGCGACGAAGCGGCCTGCGGCGTTCTGCACCGCGCCGAACGGGATGCCGTTCTGCCGGGCGTACGCCGGTTCCATGTAGCCGATGGCGCCGGCCGTCTGCTTCACCAGGCCGGCAACACCGTCGTTGCCCTTGCCGCCGATGCCGACGGGCCACTTCACCGACGTGCCGACGCCGACCTGCTCCTTCCAGGCGGGTGAGACCTTCGACAGATAGTCGACCCACACGAACGTGGTGCCGCTGCCGTCGGAGCGATGCACGACCGTGATGTCGCGATCGGGCAGCGCGACACCGGGGTTGACCGCGGCGATCGCGCGGTCGTTCCACCTGGTGACGCGGCCGAGGAAGATATCGGCCAGCAGCGGGCCGGTGAAGTTGAGCCGTTCGGTGACCTCCGGCAGGTTGTAGGCCGGCACCACCGACCCGATGACCGTCGGCAGATGGAGCAGCGGCTCGGGCGAAGCGGCGAGCTGTTCGTCGGTCATGGGCCCGTCGGTGGCGCCGAAGAAGACCGTGCCGTTCTGCACCTGCCGGATGCCGCCACCCGAGCCGATCGCCTGGTAGTTGATGCGGACATCGGGATGGCGGCGGTTGTACTCCTCGAACCAGCGCGAATAGAGCGGATAGGGGAACGTGGCACCGGCGCCGGTGATGTCGACGGGCGCCGCATCGGCGGCGGGTTCGGCGGCGCCGTCTGCGCCGCTGCAGCCGGACACCGCGACGGTCAGCACACCGAGCGCCATCGTGCGGCGCAGCCATCGGGGGAGAATGTCGATCTGCATGTGAGCTCCTCTCGGAAGACGTGACACCACGCGTCGCTCAGAACGTGACGAGGCCGTGCAGGATGAGGCGCCGGTCGGCGGGCCGTGTTTCTGCCGCACCGCGGTAGCGCACCTGTTCGTAGTCGAGCATCAGCGCGGCGGTTCGGCCGTCAGCGGTGGGCATCCACCAGGCCAGACCGGCAATGGTCCGGTGCCGGCGCGCGTCGATCGAGCGGTCGGGACGGAACGTGTCGTAACGCAGCAGCAGCTCGAGGCCGTCGCCCTTCTGCTGCAGGAACGGCGTGACGAACACCGACAGGCCGTCGGACTCGATGAGGCGCGCATCGGGCGCGGAGCGATCGTCGCGGCTGAGGTAGTCGAAGCCGGCGTTGAACCGCTGGTGCTCGTACCAGATTGAGCCGATGTACCGGTGGCGCTCGGCGCCGGCCATCACGTGATCGCGGTGCAGGTAGCCGGTGACGCGCAGCCCGCGCGTAAGTGCGCCGCCGTCGGGCATCGGCCGGAGCGTCGCGCGCAGCATGAGGGCCTTCTGTTCGTTCTGTTCGGCGCGCGAGTAGCCTTCGCCGTTGTAGACGCCAATATGGACGTCGCCGTAGCCGCCGGGGAATGCCGTCCGCGCCGAGACGCCGGCATCGGCCGAGCTCAGGCCGCCGTCGCGCTCGGCGAAGCTCGTGCCCTGGAACCGGTAGCGGTAGACGCCGTCGGCAGCGTCGATGAACGGCGTCTGATGGATGCCCATCCTCACCCAGGTGTCGTCCCACGCGCCGGTGACCTGATCGAGATCGAACTGGGCGTAGCCGTATTTCATGCGGAACATCACACTGCCGTCGGTCGAGCCGCCCGATCCGGACATGCGGGTGATGTCGGGCGTGATCCGGAAGCGCAGGAACGGCGCGACGCGGCCCGTGACGTTGAGGTACGCGCGGGTCACATTGAAGCCGTTGGGCCGGTACGTCTGGCCGCCGGCATCCTCGGCGTCGGGCGCGAGCGTGAAGGTGTAGTCGTAGAAGAGCACCCCGCCGACCGTGACGGGCGGCGGTTGCTGGTCGGTCGCACTCTGTGCGGTGGCAGGCACCTGGCCCTGCACGAGCAGGGCGAGGATCAGCGTGGCGGTGAATCGAATGAGGCCTGACGTCTCGGACATTGAATCTCCATGAACGCGCGGCCCGACCCATCGGGCCGGCAGGGTCAGCGTATGGAGCGCCCGTGACGCAGGTGAGTCGATGTCGTTACGCGTGCGTTAAATCGTCGGAAAGGCGGAAGACGGGCCAGGGGTGCCGGGCGAGGGCGCGCGGTCGGGTGCGGGGGCACGCGCGGGAACCGCAGTAGAATGCCGGCATGTACGTGACGCTGCTCGTCATCCACTCGCTGCTCCGCTGGATCGTGCTCGTTGCCGCCGTCATCGCGATCGCCCGGGCCTGGAGCGGGTGGACCGCGGGCCGCGCCTGGACGGCCGTCGACGATCGCGTCGGCCGCCAGTTCCTGCTCTTCTTCGACCTGCAGTTCCTCGTCGGCCTGCTGCTGTACGCGGTCTTCAGCCCGCTCACGAGGGCCGCATTCACGGACTTCGGTGCCGCGATGCGCGACTCCGTGCTCCGCTTCTTCGCGGTCGAGCACATCTTCGGCATGGTCGTGGCGCTGGCGCTGGCGCACATCGGGCGCGGACGGCTCCGCCGCCTGACCGACGACACGGCGCGCCACCGCACCATGGCGATCTTCTTCACGCTGGCGCTCGTTATCATGCTCGTGACGATTCCGTGGCCGTTCATGCCGGCCGGACGACCGTACTTCCGGGGCTTCTGACGGTCGGTGTCGGCGGTCGGGCGAGGCTGCCGGCCGCCGCGTATCCGTACGGGCATGTCGGCGTTCGGTCTCGTCGCCTTCTTCCTGATCGTCACGCTCCCGCTGCTCGTCGCGGCGGTGGTGCCGGCGCGATCCCGTCTGGTCGTCTGGACGGTCGTTGTCGTCGCGGCCGTCGTTCCGTGGATCGGCTGGACCGATCACGCGCACTGGGACCGGATCCAGTGGGTGCCGTTCTCGGGCGTGTACCGGTTGCGTGACGTTGTCCTGAACGTGCTCTTCTACGTGCCGATCGGCGTCTTCTACGTTCAGCGTCGGCCGGGGCGCGCCCGCGCGGTCGTCGAGGCGACGCTGTACGGCCTCGCGCTGTCGGCGCTCACCGAGTTCAGCCAGGTGTTCAGCCACGGCCGCTTTCCGAGCGTGACAGACCTGGTGACGAACGTTGCCGGCGCATGGCTGGGGGCGTGGACTTCGGTCACCGTCCGGCGTCGCGTTCGACGCACGTAGTCGTCCTTGACCTCGCTCGATCTGCGCGTGGGCGACGGTTTGCCGCACGGGCGTGTGGTCGTCCTCGCAACCGCTGACCGGTCAGGTGCCTCTGACCGGGACACCTTGACTTCCTCGTCGCTCGCAGGAGCCGAGGACGCCGCGGGCGCGCCTCACGGCTTCGCGCGGGCGCGCGGTCGCCGAAGGAGGCGTCGCGGCCACGGTTCACCAGTCTGGTCGCAGGTGACGCGGGAGGATTGTCGGGAAGTGTCGCGAAAAGGAATGGCGTCCCCATCGGGAATCGAACCCGAGTCTCGGCCTTGAAAGGGCCGCGTCCTGACCTCTGGACGATGGGGACGTGTTGTGGTGCGAGCTCTGGCCACGGTCGGAGCTTCCGACGCGGCCAGAGCCTTCACATCTTACCAGACTGGACCGGCACGACAAACGCACGTGTTGTGTGCCGGTGTCCTTCGCTCACGGTTCGAGCGATGTCGTGTACGCGATCAGATCGACGATGTCCTGCTCGGTCAGCTTCTCGACGACCGGCTTCATCAGCGCCGACATCGTCGTCCGCCGCGTCCCGAGCTTGAAGTCCCAGAGCTGACGCGCCATGTAGC
>QGVF01000201.1 GCA_003242705.1 Acidobacteriota bacterium | reverse complement strand
CGGGACGATCAGTCGCGTCGCGTGTGTGCCCGGGACTCGAGGCGACGAATCAGGGGCCGGTCCTGCCCCCTCCGAGGCGGGCCGGCCAGTCTATCGTCCGGCGGGCGGCGGGACGATCTGGATGATCGTCCGGTAGCGGCGTTCGTTCGTTCCGTCGACGTGCAGGTAGCCCCCCGACGCCTCGCCGGAGTAGTCCTTCACCACCACGCTCGGCGGGAACGCCATCCGGTTGTCGTCGAATCGTCCCAGATCGAACTGATGCGTGCCGGGCGAGCGATAGATCTCGCGCCCGCCCGTGCGCAGCACGTTCCGGTAGTAGGCAACGATCTCGGCATAGGTCGCGTCGGTGCCGTACAGGTGATAGCTCTGTCCCGCGCCGGCGTCGATCCGATCGAGATAATCAGCCGTCGGATAGATCGGGATGCCGGCAAGCTCGGCTGGTGCGACCGGCTGCGCCGGTGCGGCGGCCGGCTCGATGGCCGCAGGCGACGGAGGTGCGGCCACCGGCGGCGCGGGTGGCTCGACGGCTGGAGTGGATGACGGCGGTGGCGCCGGGCTGCCGGTCGCCGGCGGTGTCGGGGCGCCGGGAAACGGTCGGGGCACGGGCACGTTCTGCGCGGCCGACAGAGTCGCTGCCGTCGAGGCCAGCACGAGACTGAGAAGGAAGCGGCGCATGATCATTTTCCCTTCATGGACGCAGGGCATCATCGTCGGGCGCGTCGGATCGGCCGGCGGGCGCATGCGATAATTGGAACATGTCTGGGCTTAAGACTGCAGTACTTCTTGGTGGCCTGAGCGGGCTCTTCCTGCTCATCGGCGGCGCCATCGGCGGCCAGAGCGGCCTCGTCGTGGCGTTTGCCTTCGCGTTGCTGATGAATGCCGGCAGTTACTGGTTCTCGGACAAGATCGTCCTCCGGATGTATCGGGCCCGGGAAGTCGACGCCGGACATCCTCTCTACCGGATCACCGAGCGTCTCGCACAGCGTGCGGGACTGCCGATGCCGAAGGTATACATCATTCCCGACATGTCGCCGAACGCGTTCGCGACCGGACGCAACCCGCAGCACGCGGCGGTAGCGGCGACCGAAGGCATCCTCCGTCTGCTGTCGGAAGAAGAGCTCGAGGGCGTCATGGCGCACGAGCTCGCACACGTGCGCAACCGCGACATCCTGATCAGCTCGGTCGCGGCGACGATTGCGGCGGCGATCATGATGCTCGCCAACATGGCGCAGTGGGCCGCGATCTTCGGTGCCGGCCAGCGCGACGACCGCGGCGGCAACCCGCTGGCCCTGCTGGCGACGGCCCTGCTCGCCCCGCTGGCGGCCGGCCTCATCCAGGCGGCCATTTCGCGGCAGCGCGAGTTCGCGGCCGACCGGCTCGGGGCCCGGATCGCCGGCTCGCCCATGGGCCTGGCCAATGCGCTGCGCCGTCTCGAAGCCGGCGCGCGAGCGATCCCGATGGACGCCAATCCGGCGACGGCGCACATGTTCATCGTGAAGCCGCTGTCGGGCCAGGCGCTCATGTCGTGGTTCTCGACGCATCCGCCGACCGAGGCCCGCATCGCCGCCCTGCTCGGCCAGCGCTGATCTCCAGCAGTCCGGCCACCAGAACCTCACCAGCGGGCGCGGTTCGGCGCGCTCGTTGTGTGTACCGCGGCTTCTACATCCCGATTCCGGTCAGCACGAGCGCGGTGACGGCCCCGACGGCGGTCGCCACGAGGTTGACCGTGTGATTGTCGATCCAGCCGGTCACCTCGAAGGCCCGCGAGACGATACCCTCGACCAGCGATGCGACGACCGCCGCGGCAACGACAGGGACTGCGGCGGTCGATGACATCGCACCGAGCACGCTGGCGCCGGCCGCGAGCAGCGCGGCGGCTGTCGCGCATGCAGCCACGCCCGCGAACGAGACAGCCCCGGGGGTGCCGGCCGGCACGCGTCGGCCGGTGGTCACCAGCCGCGGCGTGCCGCCGATCACCTGTCCGATCTCGCTGGCAACGGTATCGCGTCCCCCGGCAGGAAGGGAAGGGAGGCGGCCACCGGCGGGCGCGCCCGGCGCGGGCGCCCCCCACAGCCGC
>QGVF01000144.1 GCA_003242705.1 Acidobacteriota bacterium | reverse complement strand
GCTCCGACAAGCCGCGCCGCCGGCGCCGCGGCGGCAAGCGCCGCTGACGCCCGTCGTTTCAGATTCAGATTTCAGATAACTGTTGAGTCGCGGGCCCGCCGAGGTCCGGATTCCCGAGGATGAACCCGATGTCCGTATCGTCGCTGGCCGGCTCCGTCGGCCTTGTCATTGGTGTTGCCAACAAGCGCTCGATTGCCTGGGCCATTGCGCGCGGCGCCGGCGCCCGGCAGGCGCGGCTCGTGCTGACGTACCAGAACGACCGCCTGGCCGAGAACGTCCGCGAGCTTGCCGGGCAGCTGACCGAGCCTGTCGTGCTGCCGTGCGACGTGACGGACGACGATCAGATCGACGCGCTGTTTGCCGCCATCGATGAGCGCTTCGGTCGCCTCGACTTTCTCGTCCATGGCGCGGCGTACGCCGACCAGGACAGCCTCAAGCGGCCGTACGTCGAGACGACGCGCGAGGGCTTCCTGAAGGCGCTCGACATCAGCGCCTATTCGCTCGTCGCGCTGGCCCGCCGCGCCGCTCCGCTCATGGAGAAGGCCGGCGGCGGGTCGATCGTGACGCTGAGCTATCTCGGCTCCCAGCGGGTCTTCCCGAACTACAACGTGATGGGTGTCGCGAAGGCCGCGCTCGAGTGCTCGGTCCGCTATCTCGCCTCGGAGCTCGGCCCGTCGAACATCCGCGTCAACGCCGTTTCGGCCGGTCCCATCAAGACGCTGGCCGCCTCGGGCATTGCCGGCTTTTCGAGCATCCTGCAGACCTACCGCGATCGCGCGCCGCTGCGTCGCACGGTCGATACCGACGAAGTCGCCGACGCGGCCCTGTTTCTGCTGGGGCCCGAAGGACGCGCCGTGACGGGCGAGGTCCTGCTCGTCGACGGCGGCTACCACATCATGGGGTTGTGAGGCCGCTCGCCGGCGGGTCATCGACGACGAGATCGACATAGTCGGTCTCGTCGGGCACGTTCGCATCGAGGAACGCCTCGTGCCGTTCGCGGCACTTGTTGCAGCGGCCGCAGTGGCGCATGCCGATCGGTGCGTTGCACGACATGGTGAGCGCCAGGGGTACGCCGAGCTCGACGCCGAGCCTGATGACGTCGGCCTTGTGCATCGACCGGAACGGCGCCTCGATGCTGAGCCGGTGGTCGAGGCCGAGCGACAGCGCGCGCGCCATCGCGTCGAAGAAGGCAGGCGTCGCGTCGGGAAAGGGATTGCCGGCCAGCGGGCCGAGCACCAGGCGGGGGATGCCGACCGATGCGCAGAAGATGGCCGCCTTCGAGAGCAGCGTGATGTTGCGTCCCTCGAGGTAGACCGACTCGTCGGGCTCCGTCCATCCCCGCGCGCGGCCGGCGACCGCCCAGTGGGCGCCCGTATACAGGTCGCGCATATCGAAGTGCAGCGTCGTCAGCGGCTGCAGCCGCCCGGCGAGCTCCGGCCGCGTCACTATCCGCGCGAGCGCCGCCGCTTCGGCGTCCTCCCAGGCGAGGCCGACGCGGACGTGCACGGGCCACACGGTCCGACCATCGGCCAGTTCACGGGCCATGAGCACGACGCTGTCGAGCCCCCCCGACAGAAGCACGGCCGAAGGTTCCGTTGCCATCGGAGCGGTAGGTTACAGTGTTCGCATGTATCTCGTCACGAAGCGCATCGAGTTCTGCTACGGGCACCGGCTGCTGGACTACGACGGGGTGTGCAAGCACCCGCACGGCCACAACGCCGTCGTCGAGGTCGACGTGCGGACGGATGAGCTCGACAACCGGAACATGGTGGCGGACTTCGCGGACATCAAGCGGCTCGTCAAAGGCTGGATCGACCGTGAGCTCGACCACAAGATGATCCTGCGCGAGGACGATCCGCTCGTGGCGCCGCTCGAGGCGCTGGGCGAGCCGGTCTTCAAGCTCGACAGCAACCCGACGGTCGAACGGATCTGCAAGCTCATCTATGACATGGCGCGCGACCAGGGCCTGCCCGTCGTGGCGGTGCGGGTCTGGGAGACGCCCAGCTCGTTCGCCGAGTACCGCGCGTGACCGTCCTGCCGGCGCCGTTCAGATGAACAGGCGCCAGACGGTTGCCACCACGAACGTCACCGCGAAGCCGATTGCCAGCGGCAGCAGGGCGCCGATCGCGGTCCATCGCACGCTCATCGTCTCGCGATAGATCGTGAGGATGGTCGTGGCGCACGGGTTGTGCAGCAGCGAGAACAGCATCAGGTTCACCGCGGTGAGCAGCGTCCAGCCGTTCTGATCGACCAGCAGCCGCTGCAGGTCGTCGAGCGACGTGACGTCGGTCATCATGCCCGCGCCCGTGTAGATCATCATCAGCGTCGGGACGACGATCTCGTTGGCGGGAATCGCGATCACGTAGGCCAGCAGCACCGCGCCGTCGAGGCCGATGGCGCGTCCGAGCGGATCCAGTCCGCCCGCCGCGTACTGCGCCAGTGAGGCGCCGCCGACGTGGATGTTGGCGAGCAGCCAGATGACGGCGCCGGCCGGTGCGGCTGTCATGACGGCGCGCCACAGTACGAAGAGCGTTCGGTCGATGAGCGAGGTGTACAGGATGCGCAGGACGCTCGGCCGCCGGTAGGGCGGCAGCTCGAGCGTGAAGGCGGACGCTTCCCCCCGCAGCAGCGTGCGCGACAGGGCCCACGAGACCGCCAGCGTCATCGCCACGCCGACGCACACGATGGCCACGACGGCGCCGGCCGCGGCCACCGAAGCGAAGGCGGCCGGAAACGAGGCGCCGACGAAGATCGTCGCGAGCATGATGAGCGTCGGATAGCGCCCGTTGCACGGCACGAAGTTGTTGGTGAGGATCGCGATGAGCCGTTCGCGCGGCGAGTCGATGACGCGCGTCGCGATGACGCCAGCGGCGTTGCACCCGAAACCCATCGCCATCGTCAGCGCCTGCTTGCCGTGGGCGCCGGCACGCCGGAACAGGAAGTCGAGATTGAAGGCGACGCGGGGCAGGTAGCCCAGGTCCTCGAGCATCGTGAACAGCGGGAAGAAGATCGCCATCGGTGGCAGCATCACGCTGACCACCCACGCCAGCCCGCGGTAGACGCCGTTCCAGAGAAAGCCCGTCAGCCACCAGGGCGCGCCGAGCTGGTCGAACAGCTGCACCGCCGCCCCTTCGATGGCGAACAGCGCCCGGGCCAGCAGGTTCGACGGAACGTTGGCCCCGGCTACGGTGATCCAGAAGACGACCGCAAGCAGCAGCGCCATCAGCGGCAGGCCGAAGACCGGCGAGGTGACGATGCGATCGATCCGCTGATCGAGATCGAGTCGAGCCCCTTGGGTCCGGACGGCGCGACGGGCGACTTCGCCGGCTTCGGCATACAGTGCGCGAACCGCCTCGTCGCGGAAGGTGCCACCCAGCGCCTCACGCAGCTCCGCGGCGCGCCGGATCACGTCGGTCGGCGATGGCGTCATTGGGCGCCCTCCAGTGCGATCTTGCGGCTGAAGGTCTCGGGAGCCTGCTGCTGCCGGGCAGCGATCTGCGCCAGGCGTCCGCTGGCGAGCGCAGCCTCGACCTCGGCGTCGCCATCGAGCAGCCGAATCGCGATCCAGCGCGCGTTCGGGATGCCGGGGCAGACCGCTTCGACCAGCGGGACGAGCTCGTCGACGGCGCGCTGCAGGTCGCCGGACACCTTCGTTCGCCGCGGGCGCGTGGCGATCGCGCCGGACGCGATCCCGTCGAGCTGCGTGAGCAGTGCGTGCAGTCCCTCGCCGGTACGTGCGACGATGCCGGCGACCGGGACCCCGAGATCGCGTGCGAGTGTTCGCAGGTCGATCTCGATGCCCTTCCGCCGCGCTTCGTCGAGCAGGTTGACGGCGACGACGACCCGGTCGGTGATCTCGAGCACCTGCAGGATCAGGTTGAGGTTCCGCTCGAGCGCCGTGGCGTCGGCCACGACAATCGTCGCGTCGGGCCGGCCGAACAGCAGGAAGTCGCGCGCGATCTGCTCGTCCTGCGAGGCCGACAGCAGCGAGTAGGTGCCCGGCAGGTCCACGAGCTTGTAGCGGACACCGTTGAACTCGAAGCCGCCCTCAGCGCGCGCGACGGTCTTGCCGGGCCAGTTGCCGGTGTGCTGCTTCAGGCCGGTGAGCGCATTGAAGAGTGTCGACTTGCCGGTGTTGGGATTGCCGGCAAGGGCGACCACGCGATCGAAGCGCGACAGGTCGACCCCCATGCGCTCGAGCTCGGCGTGAATGGCGCAGCTGTCGCAGTGGTGAGCGCTCATGCGGTTTCCCTCCACGCGGATTCCAGCGGACGAACGATGACGTGTGCCGCCTGATCGCGTCGCAGCGCGACCGTCGTGCCGCGGACGTGATAGGCGCGGGGGTCACCCGCGAAACTCCGCAGCACCGGTGTGACGACCGCCCCTTCGGTCAGACCGAGATCCATCAGTCGTCGACGACTGAAGCCGCGGCACGCGTCGTCGATGCGCACGACTTCCGCGCGGGTGCGATCGGGCAGCTCGGTGAGCCGGATCGCGCCGGTCAGTGCTGCCTCGTCTACGGCCGGCGCGACGAACACATTGGCGGCGACGGCCGGCGCGAGGCGGATTTCGGTTCCGCCGTCGGTCAGCACGACGCGGTCGGGCGTGTGTTCCAGCACGCGGAGCCGCAGCCCGACGTGCAGACCTTCCGCCAGGATCTGAGCGAACGCCACCGGCGGCTCATCTTCGATCTGGACGATCCGCGCGTCGCTGCCCGTGGGCCAGGCCGTCAGCGGCACGCCCTCGGCGGGCGGAACATGCCCCTCGCGCGTGGGAATCGGATCGCCGTGCGGGTCGACCGACGGATGTCCCATGTCGGCACTGAGCCGCTCGACGTCGGCAGGCGTCATCGTGTGCTCGTGGTGCTCGGCGGCTGCATGCACCTGCCGCAGCGGCAGGCGTGCTTCGTCGGCGAAATAGCGCTCGAGGAGCCGATGCGCGCGGACGATCTGCCGGGCAAGGCGATTGCCGGCCGGGGTCAATCCGAATGCCTGGCCGCGAACACGGACGAAGCCGAGCGACTGCATCCGGGCGACGAGGGCCAGCACGTGCCGGTCCGCCAGGCGGAGCACGCCCTTGAGCGACGACAGCGTCGCTTCACCACCGCGATACTCCATGTCGAACAGATGCTTGAGCGCATCCTCGATCCGGCGGCGCTCGCGTGCCGGCCGGTTCGCCCGGTGGCGCAGCAGGACGACGCCGATCAGGACTGCGACGATCAGGATGGAGACGGTCATCGATGGTCCTCCCGCTGCAGCAGATGTGTCACGGCGGCCTCGAGCGTCGGCCCGCGCAGGCCGCGCGCCACGAGCCGGCCGTTGCGATCGAAGAGCCAGGTGTCCGGGAGCGCCGCGATGCCGAGCGAAAGTGCCAGCGGTGAGTCGTAGCCGCGGCCGTCGAAGTGCTGCGGCCAGGTGACGTCCTTGCGCTGCAGCCACGACACGAAGTCGCGCCGCGGCATGCGATCGAGGCTGATCCCCACGACAGTCACGCTCTCGCCATGCTGGTGCTGAAGCCGCCGGAGACGCGGCAGCTCCGCAAGACAGGGGGCACACCACGTTGCCCAGGCGTCGACCACGACGACTCGCCCGTCAAAGGCGGGCCGGACCGGACGGCCGGTGCTGTCGAAGGTCTGGAGCGACGCCCACCACGTCGCCTCGGGCGATGCAAGCCCGATCGCAAACACGAACGATATGGCCATCAACCGCACGTCAGAACTCCAGTCGCGCGCTGACACCCGCCGAGCGCGGAAAGCGGGGACCGTAGACGTACGCGGAGTCGCGCAGCGGTCCGCGGTCCAGATCTCTCTGGTAGCTGTTCGTCAGGTTGCGTCCCGAGAAGCCGACGATGAGCGCGCGATCGGCCAGGAGGAAGCGCCGGCCGATCGACAGATCGACGACGACGAACGGCGGCGTGGTCTCGAGGCGCGGCTCATCGATGAAGCCTGCGTAGTGCGGCGCCTTCATCCGGCCCGTCCAGCGCCCTCCGGCGAACAGCTGCCAGCCCGAGTGGAGGTTCCAGCGCAGGCTGACGTTGCCGTAGCGCTCGGGTGTGCGGAAGAAGTCGCGGCTGCCGAAATCGGGCTCGGGCGCGTCGAAGCGCGCGCGCTGCAGGACGAATCCGCCCTGCAGGACGAAGTCGTCGCCGATGCCCCAGCCTGCGTTCAGTTCGATGCCGTAGACCCGTGCGCCGCCGAAGTTCGTCTTGAGTGCTTCGAATGCGTCGGTCGACGGATCGTCGTGGTCGACGACGTGGAACAGGTCGGTGAGCCTGGTGTGGAAGGCGTTCAGCTCAAACAGTGCCTGCCCCGGGCCAGCCTGCGGCTTCCACTCGGCGCCGGCCATCAGCGTCGTCGCGCGTTCCTCGCGCAGGTCCGGGTCGAGCACGATGATCCGGACGTCGCCGCCGACCGAGCTCAGATGCAGATCTTCGTCGAACGCCTGCGGCGCCCTGAAGCCTCGCGCGATCGACACGCGGATGTCGAGCGGTTCGGATGGAGAGACGAGCACCGCCGCACGCGGCGACAGAACGGCGCGCGCGAGCGCATCGTGCCAGTCGGCCCGGAGGCCGGAAAGCAGCTGCACACCTGGCCGGATCGACCAGTCGTCCTGCACCGCCAGGCCGAGCGCGCCGAGCCGCTGATCGAGCCGGCGGCCGTATGCCGGCTGCCGATCGATCGTCTGGTCGTACGACCACTGAACGGCCGTCGAGAACGTGTGTGCGCGCAAGTAGACGTTCAGCTGGGAGTCGACGAGACCGAGCAGGTTGCTCGTCGAGCCGTACGCGTTCGGATCGCGTCCGGTCCCGTAGTACGAGTCGCGCGCCGTCTGCGCGGCGACGGCGGTCACCCGGTAATCCCAGCGGGCGCCCACGGCCTGCGACCACGAGAGCGAGGCCGACGACCGCGCGCTCCGGATCGATTCGGCAATCAGCGCCTCGTGTGGCGGCAGATGCAGCGCGTCGCCGCCCCGGCGGGCTTCGTCGATCCGCGACGCGTCGATCGTCAGCCGACCCGTACCGTCGACGCTCGTCCGCGTGATGCGCACGCCGCCGGCGCCGAGCGCGCGTCGGCTCACGTCGCTGAATCCGTCGCCGTTGACGTCGCGCGCGTCGATGCGGTCGAACTGGCCGAACGCGGTCACCGTGGTGCGGCGATCGGATGCGACCCAGTCCCACGCGCCACCCAGCGCCCGGGCGTCGTCCATGCGCGTTTCGATGATGCCGCCGGCCTGCACCGGCTCGCGCGAGATGATGTTCACGACGCCGCCGACCGAGCCCGACCCGTACAACGCCGACCCTCCGCCCTTGACGACCTCGATCCGATCGATCATCCGCGCGGGAATCTGCTCGATGCCGTACACCTGCGCCAGCGCCGAGATCACCGGCTGCCCGTCGACGAGGATCTGCGTATACGGCCCGCCGAGCCCGAGCAGGCGAATCTGGGAGAAGTTGCAGTTCTGGCAGTTGTTCTCGACGCGGATGCCGGTCGTGTACTCGACAGCGTCGGCCAGCGTTCGCGCGCCGGCCTGCAGGATGTGCGCGCCGGCAACGACCTCGGTGCGCACCGGCACGTTTTCTATCAGCCGGCGCGTCCGCGTGGCCGTGACGACGATGTTCTCGTTGTGCAGCGGGAGAAGCGTGACGTCGGGGCCGTCGGCGTCGTCGACGGTCGTTCGAAGCGTTGCCGTGGCGAATCCGGGTGCCGCGATCGTGATCTCGACGGGGCCGCGATGTGCCTCGAGACAGTACCGCCCGGTGTCGTCGGTCGACGTCGCGACCGGTGTGGCTG
>QGVF01000143.1 GCA_003242705.1 Acidobacteriota bacterium | reverse complement strand
GCCCGGCTTCCCCATGAGCCGCCCGATCTCGGCCGGCGTAAGGTCGCGAACTTCGCCGGGACGAAGGCGCTGATCGGTCACGCCGCCGATGCTGATGCGGCGCAGCCGATCGACCGGGTGCGCGATCGCGTCGCACATGTTGCGCACCTGGCGGTTGCGCCCCTCGCGCAGCGTGATGCGCAGGACGGCACGCGGCTCACGCCCTTCGAGGACGCGCACGATCTCGACCTCGGCCGGCAGCGTCTTCCGGCCGTCGATGACCACGCCGCGCCGGAGCCGCTCGAGATCCCGCTCGTCCGGCACGCCGACGACGGTCGCTTCGTAGGTGCGCTCGAGCTCGTAGCGCGGATGCGTGACGTGATCGGCAAAGTCGCCGTCGTTCGTCAGCAGGATGAGGCCTTCCGAGTCGTAGTCCAGCCGGCCGACGGGATAGAAGTAGCCGGTGATCCCGCGTTCGGCGAGCACGTCGATCACCGTCCGGCGGCGTCCCGGATCGGACCGCGTGCTCAGCACGCCGCGCGGCTTGTTCATCAGCAGGTATCGGCGCTCGACGTCGAGCCGGAGACGCCGGCCGTCGACGCGAATCACGTCGCGGCCCGGGTCGGCGCGCGTGCCGAGCCCGGTTACCACCTGACCGTTGACCTCCACACGTCCCTGTGCGATGAGCTCGTCGGCCAGTCGCCGCGACGCGACGCCGGCCTGCGAGAGCAGCTTGTTGAGCCGGATCAGCGCCACGGGCGCTCCTTTCGATCAGTGCACCGATTCGCCGGGATCGGCCGACGCCGCATCGCCGTCCGCCGAGGCGGGCTCGAACGGCAGCGACGTCTGCGGGGCCGGCTCGCCGACCGAGGCCGGCAGGTCGAAGCCGAGCAGCTCCGACATGTCCTCGACCTTCGGCAGGTCCGACAGGTCGTTGAGGCCGAAGCGCTCGAGGAACTCGCGCGTCGTGCCGTACAGGAACGGCCGGCCGACCACCTGCTTGCGCCCGACGATCTTCACCAGCTTGCGTTCCATCAGCGTGCCGATGACGCCGGCCGCGTTGACGCCTCGGATTTCGGCAATCTCGGGCGCCGTGATCGGCTGCTTGTAGGCAATGACGGCCAACGTCTCCAGCGCCGAGACGGACAGCTTCTTCGTGGTCTGCTCGTGGAACAGGCGCCGGACCCACTCGTGCAGTTCGGGCCGCGTCACGATCTGGTAGCCGCCGGCCACCTCCACCAGCTGCAGCCCGCCGGGCCGCTCGTAGTCGGCGCGCAGCGCCTCGATGGCCTCGGCAATCGCGTCGGGCGTCTCCGGCTCGAGCAGCCGGACCAGCGTCTTCGTCGTAATCGGTTCGGGCGACGCGAAGATCAGCGCCTCGATGATCGCTTTCAGCTCCATGAACCTCTGGCCTCGTTGCGCGGCGGTCAGGCCTCGCCGCTCCCGTCCGCCAGGCGCGCGGCGGCAGGCGTCTCACGCCGGTAGACGCGGATCGGGCCGTCCGACGTCTGCTGGAAGACCCGCACTTTCCGCAGCCGGATCATCTCGAGCAGCGCCAGGAAAGTGACGATCATAGCCGCCCGCGTGCCTACGTCGGCGAACAGCTCCTCGAAGCCGCACGCCTCGCGGTCGGCAAGCAGCGCTTCGAGCTGCGCGATCCGGTCCTCGATCGAAATCTGCTCGGGCGGCAGGATCACCTGCGGCCGGCGGCGTGCCCGCTCGAGCACCTGCCGGAACGCCGTCATCAGGCTGAACAGGTCGACCTCGAGCTCCGGCTCGGGCGGCTCGCCGACGAGCGCCGCCACGCGCTCTTCAGGCCGCGTCCACTGCGCGCTCCGCTGGATCTCGCGCTCGTGCAGCAGCTCGGCCGCCGCCTTGAAGCGCTGGTGCTCGACGAGCCGCCGGACGAGCGCCTCGCGCGGATCCTCCTCCGGCTCGTCCTGCTTCGGATCCGGCCGCGGCAGCAGCATCTTCGACTTGATGTGGATGAGCGTCGCGGCCATCACCAGGAACTCGCCGGCGACGTCCAGGTTCAGCTCGTGCATCAGGTCGAGATACTCGAGGTACTGCTGCGTGACGAGCGCGATCGGGATGTCGTAGATGTCGATCTCGTGCCGGCGGATCAGGTGCAGGAGCAGATCGAGCGGCCCCTCGAAGTTCTCGAGGCGCACCGGATAGTCGCCGAGGATCGACTCGAACTCCGCCTGCTGGTACCGCTCGTTCGTCACGGCTGCCTCAGTATCTCAGCCGCACGGCGGCTCGGACGCGCTCCATGGTTTCAGCGGCCACGACACGGGCGCGCCGCGAGCCCTCGACGAGCACCTCGCGCAGGTACCCCGGCTTTGCCAGCGCGGCCGCCCTCCGCTCGCGAATCGGCTCCAGGCGCGCGTTGATGGCGGCCGCCAGCTTCCTCTTCACCTCGACGTCGCCGACCTTCCCCGCGCGGTAGCGGGTCTTGAGGTCCTCGACCTCCTCCCGGTTCGGGTTGAAGGCGTCGTGGTAGATGAACACCGGGTTGCCCTCGACCGTGCCGGGGATGTCGGCCCGCACCCGCTTCGGATCCGTGTACATCTGCCGGACCTTCTTCTCGACGACGTCGACCGGATCGGACAGGTCGATGGTGTTCCCGTAGCTCTTGCTCATCTTCCGGTTATCGAGACCGGGCAGCCGGGGCGTCGGCGTCAGCAGCGGCTGCGGCTCGACGAGCACGTCGCCGTAGAAGTTGTTGAAGCGGCGGACGACCTCGCGCGACAGCTCGAGGTGCGGCACCTGGTCCTCACCCACCGGGACGACCGCCGCGTCGTAGATCGCCACGTCGGCCGTCTGCAGCAGCGGGTAGCCGAGGAAACCGATGCTCGAGAGATCGCGCTCGTTGAGCTGCGCAATCTGCTCCTTGTAGGTCGGGACGCGCTCGAGCCACGGAATCGGCGTCACCATCTGCAGGAGCAGGTACAGCTCGGCGTGCTCGGGCACGAGCGACTGGACGAAGAACGTGCAGCGCTCGGGGTCGAGCCCGGCGCCGATCCAGTCGGCGACGTTGTCGTACGCGTGCTCGACGAGCTTCTCGGTGGCCGCGTACTCGCTCGTCAGCGCGTGCCAGTCGGCCACGAAGTAGTACGCGTCGTACTTGTCCTGCAGCGGCACCCAGTTCTCGAGCGCCCCGACGAGGTGGCCGAGGTGCAGCCGCCCCGTCGGCCGCATGCCCGACACGAGTCGCTGTTTCCCGCTCATGTGAGCATCCTCACCACGGCAATCTGGAGCGGCCGGGCGATGGCGCCGATCACGCCCATGAAGAGCAGCGCGTAGAGCACGAAGATGCCGTACGGGCGGACCGAGTCGATCACGCGCGCCATCGACTCGGGCACCAGGCCCGCCAGCACGTTGCCGCCGTCGAGCGGCGGTACGGGCAGCATGTTGAACACGGCGAGGAACACGTTCAGGAACACGAAAGCGAAAAGCGCCGAATCGAGCGTCGGCCCGAGGCCGCCGGTCGCGTCGAGCGTCCGGAACAGCACGACACCGACGGCCGCCAGCAGCAGGTTGCTGATGGGCCCGGCCACCGCCACGAGGGCGAAGTCGCGCCGCGGCGACCGCAGGCGGTAGACGTCGACCGGCACCGGCTTCGCCCAGCCGATGAGCGGGAACCCCGACACCATCGCCACGAGCGGAAACAGCAGCGTCCCGATCGGGTCGATGTGCGGCATCGGGTTGAGCGTCAGCCGCCCCAGCATGCGGGCCGTCGGGTCGCCCAGCCGATCGGCCGTCCAGGCATGGGCCGCCTCGTGCACCGAGAGCGACACAATCAGGACGACGAACAGCGATACGACGTACGGAAGCGAGACATCCAAGCGGGGATTGACTCTAACATGGGCGCCCGGCCGGCAGGCCGTCAGGCGCCCGCGAAATGGCGGATGACCGCGTCGGCCACGCGGGGGCCGACCACCGACTCGAGCTCCTCGCGGCTGGCCCGACGGATGCCCGCCACCGACCCGAACGCGGTCAGCAGCTGACGCCGCCGGCGCGGGCCGACGCCGTCGATATCGTCGAGCTCCGACCGCAGGTTCCGCTTCTGCCGCGACTGCCGATGGAACGTGACGGCGAACCGGTGGGCCTCGTCGCGAATCCGCTGCAGCAGCCGCAGCGCCGCGCTCTCGCGCGGCAGCGCGATGCCGTCAACCCGATCGCGCGTGAAGATCAGCTCCTCCTGCTTCGCAAGACCAATCGCCACGAGCCGGTCGAGCCCGAGCTCGCCGAGCGCCGCGTAGGCCGACGTCAGCTGCCCCTTGCCGCCATCGACGATGATCAGGTCGGGGAACGGGCCGCCCTGTTCGAGCAGACGGCGGTACCGGCGCAGCACGACCTCGCGCATGGCCGCGAAGTCGTCCGGCTGCGCCGGCCCTGCGCCCTCGCCCGCGCGCTCGCCCCGGATGCGGAACTTCCGATATTCACTGCGCCGCATGCGCCCTTCCACCGCCACGACCATCGACGCGACGGTTTCGCTGCCCTGCAGCGTCGAGATGTCGAAACACTCGATGCGGCGCGGCAGCGACGGCAGCGCGAGCAGCCCGCGGAGCGTGTCGAGCGCCTCGAAGGCGGTCGTCGCCCCATCGGCGAAGTGGGTCTGGTAGGCCATCGCGGCATTGCGCATCGCCAGGTCGAGCAGGCCCCGCTTTTCGCCCCGCTGCGGCACGGCCAGCCGCACCCGGCGGCCGGCAGCCCCGCTGAGCCACGCCTCGATGGCTTCCCGGTCGTCCGTATCGAGGGCGACCGGCATGTGCACCTCCGGCGGCGCAATCCGCTCCGCGTAGAACTGCTGCAGCGCCGTCGTCACGATGTCGCGCAGCACGTCGTCGCCTGCCTCCGCGCTCGCTCCCGTCCGGGCGTCGGGTGCGCGCTCGTCGGCCACCAGCTCGATGCGGTCGACGACGCGGCCGCGGCGGACCTGGAAGACGTGCACGACGGCGCCGGCCGGTCCGGCCTTGACGCCGAAGGCGTCGCGGTCGCCAATGGCCGGCGTCTCGACGCTGTTGCGGCGGTCGCGCAGCGTCTCGACCGTCCGGATGGCGTCGCGCAGCTGGGCGGCCCGCTCGAACCGCTCCTCGGCCGCCGCCGCCATCATCTCGTCGCGCAGCGTGTCGATCAGTTCGTCCTGCCGTCCCTCGATGAGCAGGCGCGTCTGCTCGACCGCGTGGCGATACTCCTCGAGCGAGCAGATCGACGCGACACAGGGCGCCAGGCAGCGCCTGATGTCGTATTCGAGGCACGGCCGGCCGCGCTTGCCGTCAATCACCTCGTTGCAGGAGCGAATCCCGAAGAGCCGGTGCGCGAGTGACATGGTCCGGCGCGCCACCGAGGCGGGCATGAACGGCCCGGCGTAGACGTTGCCGTCGCGCTCGACGCGGCGCGCGACGAGCAGCCGCGGCGCCGGCTCGGTGACCGTCAGCTGCAGGTACGGATACGTCTTGTCGTCGCGCAGCAGGATGTTGTAGCGCGGATTCCGCTGCTTGATCAGGCGGTTCTCGAGCGCCAGGGCCTCGACCACCGAGTCGGTGACGATGAAATCGAGGCCGGCGGCGTCGCGCAGCAGGGCGTCGAGGCGCGGGCTGGTGCCGCGGGCGGCCAGGTAGCTGCGGACCCGGTCGCGCAGCACGCGCGCCTTGCCGACGTAGAGCGTTTCGCCCTCCGGTCCCAGGAACAGGTACACGCCGGGCTGCTCGGGCAGACGGCCGATTAACCCCTTGAGATCTTCAATCGCCATACGCTACGATGCGCGCGGTCGCTGCCGTGGATGTACCGCCGCAGCGTGAGACGCGGGCGTCCGCCGTCCCCCGGGTTACTTTTCTCTCCACTGTGACTTTCACCGGCGCCATCGGCCGAGTGTGCGGCTACCCACTGCGGCTCATCATTTCCGCGTGCGTCCGGCTCGGCATTCACCCGAACGTCCTGACCTTCACCGGCGTCCTCGTCAACATTGCCGCCGGATGGGCCCTGGCGCTGGGCGAGTTCTTCACGGCCGGCCTGATCATGGTCGCCGCCAACATCTTCGACTTCATCGACGGCAAGGTGGCGACCGAAACCGGCCAGACCAGCCGCTTCGGCGGCTTCTGGGACTCGGTCATCGACCGCTTCTCCGACCTGGCCCTGTCGGTCGGCCTGATCTGCCTCTACTCGTCGCTGGGCCGGACCGACTACGTCCTGATCACCTCGATCGCGATGGTCTTCGCGACGATGACCAGCTACACGCGCGCGAGGGCCGAGTCGCTCATCCCGAAGTGCAAGGTCGGGTTCATGGAGCGGCCCGAACGGATCGTGCTCTTCATGATTGGCGCCTTCACCAACCGGATGGCGGCCGTCATGTGGGTCATCGCCGTGCTGTCGGTCGTGACCGTCGTCAACCGGATCCAGTACACCTACTACGAGCTGAACAACCGGCCGCAGCCAAAGGCGGCCGGGCCGTTCGGCTTCCTGGTCCGCGCCTTCTACTGGACCGACGAACGCGCCACCCTGGCCTACGACCTGTGGGTCATCGCCATTCTCGCATTCGTGTGGCTGACGCCGCCAGACTGGCTCGGCGACCCGATGGCCGTCGGCGGCAAGGGCCTGATCCAGTGGCTGCTCGGCCGCTGACGGCCGACGCGCCGGGCTCGTAGCGCTCCCGGGCAGCGCCAGGCGCGGCAGGCCGCGACGCCGCGAGCGGCGCCGCAGCATTGCCGACCGGATTCCGGAAGGGACGGGAGACGAGGCCGTCAGACGCGGCCGAGGTACTCGCCCGTTTCGGTGTTGACCCGAATCGTGTCGCCCGTCTCGATGAAGGCCGGCACGTTGACGACGAGGCCGGTCTCGAGCGTCGCGGGCTTGACCTGCGCCGACGCCGTGGCGCCCTTGATGCCGGGCACCGTGTCGCTCACCTTCAGGTCCACCGTCGCCGGCAGGTGGATGCCCACCGGCTCGCCCTCGAAGAACTCGACGTTGATGACCGAGTCCGGCAGCAGGTACAGCGCGCTGTCGCCGAGCACGTCGGTGCCGAGGTGCACCTGCTCGAACGTCTCGGTGTTCATGAAGTAGTACTGGTCGCCGTCGCGGTAGAGAAACTGCATCTCGTGCTCGTCGAGCGTCGCCCGCTCGACGTCGTCTTCGGCGCGGAACTTGTTGTCGAGCAGCCGGCCCGAGCGGAGGTCGCGCATGCGGCACTGGACGTGACCGCGCTTATTGCCGGGGGTAATGTGCTGCAGGTCGAGGATGCGGCAGAGATTCCCCTCGAACTTGATCAACATGCCTTTGCGGAGCCGGGTGGCCTGAACTGAACTCATAGGTCGTCGTGAAAGAATCAGAAAGGATCTCCGTATCTTAACAATGACGCCCCCGGACGGTCACCCCGCCCCCTCCCGACGCACGGGATCTGCACCAGATGACGCCGGCCGGGGTTACGATGGACCGGTATGCCCTGGGACCCGGTTCGTGATCTGCTGACGATTCAGGGGCGCCTCGAGAGCCTGTTCGGCCAGGCGACGCCGGGCTGGGTGCCGCCCGTCGACCTCGTCGAGTGCGACGACCGCTACATCCTCACCATCGAGGTGCCGGGAATGGAGCGCGACCACATCCGCCTCGAGTACGCCGACCAGGTGCTCACCCTCAGGGGCACCCGCCCCATCGAAACCTGCTGTCCCGAGCGCTACCAGCAGCTCGAGCGCGGCCAGGGCCAGTTCTCACGTGCGTTCCGCTTCGCGACGCCGGTCGACGGCGACGCCATCACGGCCGACCTGGCCGACGGTGTGCTCACAGTCACGATCCCGAAAGCCGGTGGAGGCGCGCGCCGTATCGAGGTGAGCTGACGATGAAG
>QGVF01000023.1 GCA_003242705.1 Acidobacteriota bacterium | reverse complement strand
CTGACATGTCCAATTTTTTTTTTTTTCAAGCATAAGACGACAACAAATATAGGAGCCCGTCGCGGGGGCTCGGAGATGTGTACAAGAGCGCGCTGCTCGTGAGCGTCGAGCCGGGGCCGTGGTGGCACGAGCTGCCGGCGGCCGTCCGCCGCTACGTGCGGCGGACGACGACGGAGCGGTTCGGCGGGGTGCGCGCACGATCGGGCGCGATCGTGCGCGCGATTCTCATCGGCGACCGCGAGGGGCTCGACGCTGCCACGACCGAGCGGCTCATCGCCGCCGGCACGTATCACGTGATCGCGATCTCGGGCGGCAATGTGGCGCTCGTGACGCTTGTGGTCGTGCTGTGCCTGCGGCGCCTGCTGCGGCCGCCGCGGCTCGTGGCGGCCGCAGCGCTGGGGGCGGTGGCCGCGTACGGCTGGACGGTCGAGATCGAACCGTCGCTCGTGCGCGCGGTGGTCACGGCCGCCGTGTGGCTGTCTGCCGAGGCGATCGGCGTCCGCGCGCCGCCGATGCGCACGTTCAGCCTCGCCATCCTCGTGATCGTGGGCGCCGACCCGCTGATGGTCATCCGGCCGGGCGCCTGGCTGTCGTTCGGTGCGACGCTCGGCATCCTGCTGTGCGCCGGGCGGCTCGCGGCGTGGGTGGCGGACGCAGCGCGCGCGGGCGATCGTGGCCAGTCGGAAGGAGAGGAAGACGCGACGGAAGGAGGTGGCGGCGCGACGCAGGGGACGCGCGGCGGGAGCGCGGGCGACACCGTGCGTACGACAGGGGCACCATGGCACACGCGGTGGCGGCAGCTCGTGCGATCTGCCGCGGCCGTGGGGGCTGCGACGGTGGCCGCCGAGCTCGTGCTCATGCCGGTTGGGGCGGCGACGTTCTCGCGCGTCAGCCTCGCGGGGCTGCCGCTGAACTTCATCGCCATTCCCGCGATGGCCGTCGTGCAGGGGGCCGGTGCGCTGGCGCTCGTGCCCGAACCGTTCGGCTGGCTCAGTGGGCCCGGTGTTCTCGTTGCGCACGTGGCGGCGACCGTACTCGTCGACTCGGCGCGGCTCGTCGACTGGCTGCCGTGGCTGGCCTGGCGCGTCGCGCCGCCGCCGGGCGTCGTGCTCGTGGCCTACTACGCGGCGCTGGCCGTGGTGCTCGCCGGACCGCTCGTTGGCGGCGTGCCGCGGCGCGCCGAGCGCGGTGCGCGCATCGTGCTTGTCGTCATGGTGCTCGCAGTAGCGACCGGGCCGCTGACCGCGCTCGCACGTCCGCCGCGCGGCACGCTGCGCGTCACCTTTCTCGACGTCGGCCAGGGCGACGCGGTGGTCGTGCAGCTGCCCGGGCGGCAGGTGCTGCTCGTCGACGCCGGCGCTGTCATCGAAGGGTTCGACGCCGGCGAACGCATCGTGGCGCCGGCGCTCTGGGCGCTGGGCGTCTCGAAGGTCGACTGGGTGGTGGTCACGCACGCCGACGCGGATCACATCGGCGGCGTGGCGGCCATCGTGAAGGAGTTCGGCGTGCGCGAAGTCTGGGAGGGGGTGCCGGTCGCGCACGCGCCGCTTCGAGCGGCACTGCGCCGAGAGGTCGATCAACGGGACATCGTGTGGCGCGAGCTGCGGCGTGGCGATCGCTGGTACTCCGGCGATGCGGTGGTCGAGGTGCTTCATCCGCCGGAGCCCGACTGGGAGCGTCCGCGCGTCCGCAACGACGACTCGGTCGTCATCCGCATCCGTCACGGGCCATTGGACCTGCTGCTCACCGGCGACGTCGGCCAGGCGGTCGAAGATGCGCTGCCGCTCGCGGGCGACGCTGGGGCCGTGCGGATCCTGAAGGCGGCGCATCACGGCAGCCGCACGTCGACCGGTCCCGGGCTGCTCGCGCGTTACCGGCCGTGGACGGCCATCGTGAGCGCGGGGCGCAACAACACGTTCGGGCATCCCGCGCCCGAGGTGCTCGACCGGCTGACCGAAGCCGACGTCCTCGTCCTCAGGACCGATCGCGACGGCGCGGTGATGGTGGAGTCGCGTCTTCCGCCTTCACCCTCCGCCTCGTCGCCTCTCGTGACGATGAGGAC
Organism: Acidobacteriota bacterium; assembly: GCA_003242705.1. Classification (GTDB taxonomy): domain Bacteria; phylum Acidobacteriota; class Vicinamibacteria; order Vicinamibacterales; family SCN-69-37; genus SCN-69-37. Next base: position 33,540 of record QGVF01000023.1, on the reverse strand, counting down.
GTGGAGGGGGAGGAGGTGGGACGTGGCGGTGATGCCGGGGGCGCGGACGGGGGAGGTGACGGCGACGGTTTCCGGGTCTTGACCAGGTCCCAGACCGCTTCCATCTCGGCGGGCGAGGCGCGGTGGACGTTCGTGCCGCGGGCGGCCAGTTCCTCCTCGAGGGCGTCGAACCGGGCGGTGAACTTGTCGCTGGCGGCGGCGAGGGCTGCTTCAGCGTCGAGGCCCAGGCGGCGGGCCAGGTTGGCGATCGAGAACAGTACGTCGCCGAGCTCGTCCTTCGCGCGCTCAGGGCTCTCGTCGAGCGCGGCGCGCAGTTCGGCGACCTCCTCGTCGATCTTCGCGAGGATGTCGCGCGCCTCGGGCCAGTCGAAGCCGACCGACGCAGCGCGCGCGCCGATCCGGTGGGCGCGCAGCAGGGCCGGCAGCGCGCGCGGGACGCCCGCGAGCAGGCGCTGTGCGCGGCCCTCGCGTGCCTGTTCGTCGGCCTTGAGCTTCGCCCACTGCTCGCGGACCGCTTCGGGCGTCGTGGCCTGGTGACGCGCCTGCTCGCGCTTCGTCAGCAGCCGGCCGTCGGGGGCGAACACGTGCGGGTGGCGGCGGATCAGCTTCTCGCTGATCGCGTCAATTACGTCGACGATGTCGAAGCGGCCGGCTTCCCGGCCGATCTGGGCGTGGAAGACGCACTGGAGGAGGACGTCGCCGAGCTCGCCGGGCAGCGCGTCGATGTCGCCGCGGTCGATGGCGTCGGCTGCCTCGAAGCTCTCCTCGATCAGGTGGCCGCGCAGCGACTCGTGCGTCTGCTTCCGGTCCCAGGCGCAACCGCGCGGGCCGCGCAGGGCGGCCATGATGCCGACCAGGCGCTCGAAGGCCTCGCCGGGCGTCGAACGGCGCTTCTGGCGGAGCACGGGCCTGGATGCGGTCGGGCGGGCGGTGGTTGTGGGGGAACCCGAGGGTCTGGGGCGAGCCGGAGTGCGAGCCATGCGTTCCCGATCCTACCCGGTTGCCGGGCGGCGGCCGGGGCTCGGGCGGGACCGGGCGTCCTGGGGGGCGGGCCCGGGCGGGTGATGTACCATTCCGGGTTTGTGCGCGTGACGTTTCTCGGAACCGGTACCTCGCACGGCGTGCCCATGGTCGGCTGCGACTGTGCGGTCTGCACCTCGCCCGATCCCCGGGACAACCGCCTCCGTTCCTCGATCTACGTCGAGGGAGACGACGGCTTCTGCTTCCTCGTCGATACGACGACGGACCTGCGGATGCAGGCGTTGAGGGAGGGGATCCGGCGGATCGATGCCGTGCTGTACACGCACTCGCATGCCGACCACATCCTCGGGCTCGACGAGCTGCGCCGGTTCAACATGATTACGCGGCAGCCGATCCCGGTGTACGGGATGCGGGCGACGCTCGACGACCTTCGGCGGACGTTCGCCTACGCCTTTGCGCCCGACGCGCCGCGGGGCGGCGGGGTGCCCGACCTGCGGCTCCATCCGCTCGAGGGGCCCTGCTGCTTCGGGAAAACGACCGTCGTGCCGGTCCCCGTGGCGCACGGGCCGTGGGACGTGCTCGGGTTCCGGTTCGGGTCGTTCGCCTACCTCACCGACTGCAACCGCATCCCCCCATCGTCACTGGACCTGCTGGGGGATCTGGATGTGCTGGTACTCGACGCGCTCCGGCACAAGCCGCATCCGACGCACTTTTCGCTCGCGGAGGCGATCGAGGCGGCGCGGCGGATCGGGGCGCGGCGGACGTATTTCACGCACATCGCGCACGAGCTGGGGCACGAGGAGACCTGTGCGTCGCTCGACGAGGGGATGACGCTCGCGTGCGACGGGCTGGTGATCGAGGTGCCGTCGCGGGCGCCGGTGGGCGACCGGGTACAGTGAAAGGCCGCTGACCGATGTCGATCGTCCGCTACTTTCCCGACGACGCCCCGCCGAAGTGGGGGCATCCGGTGGTTGCGCTCGGCAACTTCGACGGGGTGCACCGGGGGCATCAGCAGCTGGTGGAGCAGATCCGGCGGCGTGCGGCTGAATATGCCGGCACGTCGGTTGTCATGACGTTCGATCCGCACCCGCCGCGGGTGCTGCGGCCCGACAAGGCGCCGCCGCTCCTCATGACGCTCGATCAGAAGATCGAAGCCTTCACCCGCGCCGGCGTCGACGCCATCGTCGTCGTGAAGTTCACGCCGGAGCTGTCGCAGTGGGAGCCGGAGTACTTCGTGGAGGCGGCACTGGTCGACTGGCTGCAGCCGGCCGAGGTGTGGGTCGGGGCCAACTTCCTGTTCGGGCGGCAGCGGGCCGGCACGTTCACGCTGCTGCGGACCATCGGGGAGGATCGCGGCTTCCGCGCCGAGAAGATCGAGCCGGTCCTCTATAAGGACTTCGTTGTTTCGAGCACGAGGATCAGGCACCTGCTGGCCGAAGGGCGGGTCGACGAGGCGGGGGCGCTGCTGGGGCATCATTACTTCATCGATGGCGAAGTGGTGCGGGGCGACGGGCGCGGGCGCGAGCTCGGGTTCCCGACGGCGAACCTGCGGACCGACAACGACCGGATCGTCGCCAACGGCATCTACGCGACGATGACGCGGGTCGGGACCGAGTGGCACCGGTCGGTGACGAGCGTGGGCGTGCGGCCGACGATTGGCGACGGGCGGTACACGATCGAGACGCACCTGCTCGACGGCCATCACGACCTGTACGGGAGCCGAGTGCGGCTCGAGTTCGTCCGGTGGATCCGGCCCGAACAGAGGTTCAGCAGCCTGGACGAGCTCAAGGCCCGGATCGCCGACGACTGTCGCGCCGCCGAGGCGCTGTTCGAACGGATGCCGCTCTGACCGGCCTGATAGAATCCTCCCGCTCATGCCGACCCCCGCGTTCGTCCTGACCGTTCCTGCCGAGGCGCCCTTCCGGGGGCTGGCGGGTGATGCGGTGCGGGTCTGGCTGTGCGGGCGGCCCGAGTCGGTCGACGAGGCGTTCGTGGCGCGGGTGGCCGAGGCGGCCGAGCGGATCGCGCCGCACGGGTCCGAGATCGAGATGGTCGTGACCGTCGGCGCCGGGGCGATCGAGGTCCGGCTGACCTGCGGCGGGCAGACCGAGACGCTGACACATCCGGCGGTCCCGAGCCGCTGACGCGCCGTATCGTCTTCATGAAGCTGTACAACACCCTGACGCGATCCGAAGAGCCGTTCGCGCCGGCCGACGGCCGGACCGTGCGGCTGTACAACTGCGGCCTGACGGTTTACGCCCGCGGCCACATCGGCAACTTCCGCACGTTCGTCGCCATCGACATCCTGCGCCGCACCCTTCGGCACCTCGAAGGCTGGCAGGTGCACCAGGTGACGAACTTCACCGACGTCGACGACAAGACGATCGCGGCCGCGGCCGAAGCGGGTGAGCCGCTGCGGGCGTTCACCGATCGCTACATTGCCGCGTTCCGCGAGGACGCGGCGGCGATCGGGCTCGAGCCGGTCGAGGAGATGCCGCGCGCGACCGACGAGGCGAACATGCGCGCCATGGTCGACATGATCAAGGCGCTCGAAGCCCGCGGGCATACGTACCGGTCGGACGGGTCGGTCTACTTCCGCATCGCGAGCTTTCCGGAGTACGGCCGGCTCGCGCGGCTCGACCACGAGGGCATGCAGAGCGGCGCGCGGGTCGACAGCGACAGCTACCACAAGGAAGACGCGCGCGACTTCGTGCTGTGGAAGGCGGCCAGGCCGGGCGAGCCGAGCTGGGACTACGGGCTCGGGCCGGGCCGGCCGGGCTGGCACATCGAGTGCTCGGCCATGGCGCTCAGGCTGCTGGGCCAGCCGCCGATCGACATCCACGGCGGCGGTATCGACCTGGTGTTCCCGCATCACGAGAACGAGATCGCACAGGCCGAGGGGGCGACGGGGAAGCCGTTTGCGCGCTTCTGGTTCCACGTCGAGTTCCTGAACCTCGACAGCGAGAAGATGTCGAAGTCGCTCGGCAACGTCTACACCGTGCGCGACGTGATCGAGCGGGGCCATCGGGCCTCGACGCTGCGCTACCTGCTGATGTCGGTGCACTACCGCAAGCCGCTGACCTTCAGCTGGGAGATTCTCGAGCAGGCCGAGGCGGCCGTGCGGCGGCTGTCGGACTTCGTGGCGCGGCTCGACGCGGTGACGGGTGAGGGGTCGTTCGAGGGGCTCGACGCGCGGCTCGAGCGCGCGCGCCGCGAGTTCCACGAGGCGATGACCGACGACCTGAACATGCCGCGCGCGCTCTCGGTCGTCTTCGATCTGCTGCGCGAGATGAACGCGGCGATCGATGCCGGCACGCTCGGCGCGGCCGGCGCGGCGGCCGTGCGCGAAACGTTCGAGTGGTTCGATCGGGTGCTCGGCGTCCTCGCTCTGCGGAAGGCCGAGGATGCGCAGCCACCGGTACCGGTCGAGGAGATCGAGCGGCTGATCGAGGAGCGGCGGGAGGCGCGCAAGGCGCGCAATTTCGCCCGCGCCGACGAAATCCGCGCCGAGCTCGACGCGCGCGGGATCGTCGTCGAGGATTCGCCGACGGGGACGCGCTGGAAGCGCAAGTAGACGGGCGGAAGGAATCGAAACGATGACGCGGCGGGATTTCGTGACAACGGCGATTGGTGCGGGCGGGGCGTGGCTGGCGGCGCCGGCGACGGCCGGCGCGACGGTGGGTACCGTGCCGCAGGGGAGTCCGGCGCGCGAGTTCTACGAGCTGCGGCGCTACACGCTGCGCCGCGGGCCCATGACGTCGCTCGTCGAGAGCTACCTCGAGAAGGCGTTCATCCCGGCGTGCCGCCGGGCCGGCACCGGGCCGGTTGGCGTCTTCAACGTGACCATCGGGCCCGACAGCCCGTCGACCTACGTGCTGATCCCGCACGCGTCGGCCGACGGCTGCGTCGAGCTGGCCGAGCGGCTGCGCACCGACCGGGAGCACCTGGAGGCAGGGCGCGAGTATCTCGACGTGGCCGCGACGTCGCCCGCCTTCGTGCGGATCGAGTCGTCGCTGCTGCGGGCGTTCGCCGGCATGCCGCGGCTCGAGCTGCCGTTCGGCGGCGGTGAAGCCGGGCGGCGCAGCCGGCTCTTCGAGCTGCGGACCTACGAGAGCCACAGCGAGAAGGCCGGGCAGAAGAAGATCGAGATGTTCGACACCGGTGAGATCGCGCTGTTCCGCAAGGCGGGCATGCTGCCGGTGTTCTTCGGGGAGACGATCGTCGGGCCGAGGATGCCGAGCCTCACGTACATGCTCGTCTACGAGGACATGGAGATGCGCGACCGCGTGTGGCGCACGTTCGCGACGATGCCCGAGTGGCGGGAGCTGTCGAGTACGCCGGGCTTCACCGATCCGGAAATCGTCACCAGCATCACGAACGTCTACCTGCGGCCGGCCGCCTTCTCCGAAATCTGACGCGATGAAAATCGTCGACGCGCGCGTGTTCGTCTGCTCGCCGGGTCGAAACTTCGTCACGCTGAAGATCACGACCGACGAGGGCATCTACGGGCTCGGCGACGCGACGCTCAACGGTCGCGAGCTCGCCGTCGCCAGCTACCTCTCCGAGCACGTCGTCCCCTGCCTGATCGGGCGCGATCCGTTCGAGACCGAAGACATCTGGCAGTACCTCTACCGCGGCGCCTACTGGCGGAAGGGGCCGGTGACGATGACGGCGATCTCGGCCGTCGACGTCGCGCTGTGGGACATCAAGGGGAAGGCGCTCGGGCAGCCGCTCTACAACCTGCTCGGCGGCCGCTGCCGCGAGGGCGTCACGGTGTACGCGCACGCGACCGGGCGCGACATCGAGGAGACGGCCGACGAGGTCGCGCGTCACATCGAGCTCGGCTACCGCGCCGTGCGCGCGCAGTCGGGCGTGCCCGGACTTGCGTCGACCTACGGCGTGGCGAAGCACGGCGGCACGTACGAGCCGGCCGAGCGCGGGCTGCCGACCGAGCACGTCTGGTCGACCGGGAAGTACATGCGGCACGTGCCGAAGCTCTTCGAGGCGCTGCGCGTCCGCTTTGGAGACGACGTGCACCTGCTGCACGACGCGCATCACCGGCTGAAGCCGATCGAGGCGGCGCGGCTCGGGCGCGACCTGGAGCCGTACCGGCTCTTCTGGCTCGAAGACCCGACGCCGGCCGAGCTGCAGGAAGGCTTCCGCCTCATCCGGCAGGGGACGACGACGCCGATTGCCGTGGGCGAAGTGTTCGACTCGATCTGGGACGCGAAGCAGCTCATCAGCGAGCAGCTCATCGACTACCTGCGGATGAGCGTGCTGCACGGCGGCGGCATCACGCCGATGAAGAAGGCAGCCGCCTTCGCGCACATGTACCACGTGCAGACCGGCTGTCACGGGGCGACGGACCTGTCGCCGATCACGATGGGCGCCGCGCTGCACTTCGACCTGTCGATCCCGAACTTCGGCCTGCAGGAGCACATGCCGCACACGCCGGAGACCGACGAGGTCTTCCCGCACGCCTACTACTTCGAGAACGGCTACATGCACCCGGGCGACGTGCCGGGGCACGGGGTCGACTTCAACGAGGCGCTGGCGGAGAAATATCCCTACCAGCGCGCCTACCTCCCCGTGAACCGCAGGGAAGACGGCACGCTGTGGGACTGGTAGGCGCGGGTATGCCGCGTCCGGGCGCCCGGCCGGTGTGCGCGCGCGGGCCGGCGATGCGCGCGCTCAGCGCTGTACCCGCCCCGATCCGTCGCCCTTCACGAGCCGATCGACTTCGTCGACCGTCACGCGGTTGAAGTCGCCGGGGATGGTGTGCTTGAGCGCGCTGGCCGCGACGGCGAAGCGGAGCGCGTCGGCCGCCGGGCGGCCGGTGACGAGCGAGTAGACCAGGCCGGCAGCGAAGCTGTCGCCGCCGCCGATGCGATCGACGATGCGGATGTCGTAGTGCTGCGAGCGGTGGAAGGCGTCGGCGGCCGCGTCGAAGAGCAGGCCGCTCCAGCCGTTGTCGCTTGCGGAGTGGCTCTCGCGCTGCGTGATTGCCACCATGCGGACGTCGAACTCCGACGCCACGCGCCGGGCGGCGGCCTCGTAGGCGGCCGCGTCGAGGCGGCCCGACGTGACGTCGGCCTTCACCTCGATGCCGAGCACGGTCTGCAGATCCTCTTCGTTGGCAATCACCAGGTCGATGCCGCGGACGAGCGGGCGCATCACGGCCTGCGCCTGCACCTCGGTCCAGAGCTTGCGCCGGAAGTTGAGATCGATGCTGATTGCCGCGCCCGCGGCACGCGCCGCGTCGATGGCGGCGCGCGTGCAGGCGGCCGCGCTGTCGCCGAGCGCCGGCGTGATGCCGGTCACGTGCAGCCACGCGGCGCCCTGGAGAACGGCGCGCCAGTCGACCTCGCCGGGCTGCATCCCGCTGATGGCCGAGTGCGCGCGGTCGTAGACGACCGTCGAGGCGCGCTGGCTCGCGCCGGTCTCGGCGAAGTAGATGCCGACGCGCTGGCCGCCGCGGACGATGGCGCCGGTCTGCACGCCTTCGGCGCGGAGGGCGCGGACGGCGGCGTCGCCAACCGGGTTCTTCGGCAGCTTCGTGACGTACCAGCTGTCGAGCCCGAAGTGCGCGAGGCTCACGGCCACGTTGGCCTCGCCGCCGCCGAACGTCGCCTCGAGGTGCGGCGACTGGAAGAGCCGCTCGTAGCCGGGCGGGCTCAGCCGCAGCATGATTTCCCCGAACGTCACGACCTTCTTCATGCCTGCCCCCGTGCGCGCCGCACGTTGGCCACCATGCGGCGTCCACGCTCGACGATCACCTCGTAGCGTCCTTCTGCAATGGCCGTCCTGTCGAGCAGCGACGAGCCGACACCCACGGCCACCGCACCGGCGGCAATCCACTCGCCGGCGTTGTCGACGGTGACGCCACCGGTCGGCATCAGCCGCACGTGCGGCATCGGGCCGTGGATGTCCTTGAGGTAGCCCGGTCCCAGCGCCGTGGCGGGGAACACCTTCACGAGCCGCGCGCCGGCGTCCCAGGCGTCGAGGATCTCGGTCGGCGTCAGGCAGCCCGGCGCGACGGCCGCACCGCGAGCGAGCGCGGCGTCCATTACTGCGCGCCGGAACACGGGACTGACGATGAACGAGGCGCCGGCGTCGATGGCGCGGTGGACGGTGTCGGCGTCGGTGACGGTGCCGGCGCCGAGCACGAACCCGTCGGGCAGCGTCGCGGCCGTCCGGCGGATGTGCTCGATCGCTCCGGGCACGGTCATCGTTACTTCGAGCGCGCGGATGCCGGCCTCGACGAGGGCCGCGACGACGTCGGGCAGACGCTCGGGCGTGTCCATGCGGATGACGGCCACGACGCCCGCGTCCTCGATGGCAGCAAGGGTCCGTTCGGCGGAAGACATGAGAGAGCGATTCTAGCAAGCGCCGCCGGCCGCGAGGCTTGCGCGCGCGCACACTTTGAGTACTTGATATCGCGTGCGCACGACACGACGGGCGTTCCTCGGCGCGGCGGGCATGGTGCTGGCGGGCGGGCCGCACCTGCTGCGGCACCTCGAGGCGGTCCAGGAGCCGCACGGCTGGGACCGCGTGCCGCACATCCTCGCGCGTATCCGGCCGCCGGTCTTCCCGGATCGCACGTTCGACATCACCGGCTACGGCGCCAGGCCCACACCGGGCCGCGACAATACCGATGCGATCCGCCGGGCGATTGCCACGTGCCACGCCGCCGGCGGCGGGCGCGTGGTCGTTCCCGACGGACGGTTCGAGACCGGTCCGATTCACCTGCGGAGCCGCGTCGCGCTGCACCTGGCCGACGAGGCGACGCTGGCGTTCTCGACGGAGCCGAAGGCCTATCTGCCGGTCGTGCTGACGCGCTTCGAGGGGATGGAGCTCTACAACTATTCGCCGCTCATCTACGCCCTCGACTGCGAAGACGTCGCGGTGACCGGGCGCGGCACGCTCGACGGCCAGGCCGACTTCGATCGCTGGTGGCCCTGGAAGGGTGCATGGAAGGACGTGCCGGCACGTCCGGGACAGCCGACGCAGCTGCCGGCCCGCGCCCGGCTCGGCGAGATGGCCGAGGCGGGCGTGCCTGTGGCGGAGCGGATCTTCGGCGAGGGGAGTTACCTCCGGCCGAGCTTCATCCAGCCGTACCGGTGCACGAACGTCCTCATCGAGGGCGTCACCATCGTCAATTCGCCGATGTGGGAGATTCACCCGGTGCTGTGCCGGAACGTGACCGTGCGCGGTGTGCAGGTCCGGTCGCACGGGCCGAACAACGACGGCTGCAACCCGGAGTCGTCGCGCGACGTGCTCATCGAGCGCTGCACGTTCGATACGGGCGACGACTGCATCGCGCTCAAGTCGGGGCGCAACGCCGAGGGGCGCCGCATCGGCGTGCCGGTCGAGGATGTCGTCATCCGCGACTGCGTGATGAAGGACGGCCACGGCGGCGTGGTGGTCGGCAGCGAGGCGTCGGGCGGCGCGCGGCACATCTTCGCCGAGCGCTGCCGGATGGACAGTCCGCGGCTCGATCGCGGGCTGCGGTTCAAGACGAACTCGGTCCGGGGCGGTACCATCGAACACGTCTACATGCGCGACGTGGAGATCGGTGAGGTCGCCGAGGCTGTCGTGACGGCCGACTTCTACTACGAGGAAGGCGACAGCGGGGCGTTTCCGCCGACGTTGCGCCACGTCGAGCTGCGGAACGTGACGAGCCGCCGGAGCCGCTACGGGCTGCTGCTGCGCGGATACGCGCACGCGCCGATCAGCGACGTGCGGATCGTCGACTGCCGGTTCGACGACGTCGCGGAAGGGGATCTCGCGGAGGGTGTGCGCGATCTCGTCTACGCGGACACCCGCGTGAACGGGGTCCTGCGTAACGAACGAATCGCCCGGTAGGGCGCGTGCCGCCCGCGGGGCGGGAGTGGAGGAGCAGGTGAGCGTACGGAATTACTTCGATCTGTCCGGCCGGGTGGCCGTGGTCGTGGGTGGCACGAGCGGGATCGGCCGGACGCTGGCGCTGGGGCTGGCCGCGGCGGGGGCCGACGTGGCGGCGACGGGGCGGCGGGTGGATCGCGTCAACGAAGTGGCGTCGGAAATCGAGGTGCTGGGCCGCCGATCGCTGCGCGCGCCGTGCAACGTCAACGAGACGGCGTCGCTCGAGCAGTTCCGCGACCGCTGCCTGGACACGTTCGGGAAGGTCGACATCCTCGTGGCGGCGGCCGGCACGACGATTCGGGTCCCTTCACTGCAGATGAGCGACGACGAGTGGGACCGCGTGCTCGAGACGAACCTGACGGGCGTCTTCCGGACGTGCCGGACGTTCGGCGGGCCGATGGTCGAGCAGCAGTACGGCCGCATCATCACGATTGCGTCGCTGTCGTCGTTCCTCGGACTGTACGAGGTGGCGGCCTACACGGCCTCGAAGTCGGGCGTGGCGGGGCTGACGCGCGCGCTGGCGGTCGAGTGGGCGCGCTACAACGTCACGGTCAACGCCATCGCGCCGGGCGTCTTCCGGACCGATTTGAACGCGAAGCTGCTCGATTCACCGCGCGGGCAGGAGTTCCTGGTGCGGACGCCGATGGGACGCTTCGGCCAGCTCGAGGAGCTGGTGCCGGCGGCCGTCTTCCTGGCCTCGGAGGCCTCGGGCTTCGTCACCGGGCAGGTGGTCGGCGTCGACGGCGGGTTCCTCGCCAGCGGCGTGAACCAGTAGGGCCGGCCGGCGGGACCGCGAGCAGACCTGTCCGGGCGCGCCGGACAGGTCTGTTACCATTGCCGACTGTCCTTGTTGTTCGAGCATCCTGGAGAACAGTCGATGTCTGCACGTCCGCGTACGACCCGCCGGCAGCGGTCCTCGCGCCGGTCCCGTTTCGCTTTCCCGCTGACCATCGCGGCCCTGCTGCTCGCCGCGTCGTCACCCGTCTTCGTCCAGACGCCGGTCCAGCCGCCGATGAAGGCCGGCGAAACGGTTCAGCTCGACCCGGCCGAAGCCCGGCGGCTGGCTGAAGAAGCGCGCGCGGGCCAGGCGATTCAGCTCGCCGATGGCCTCGAGGCGAGCGTGTGGGCGACCGCGCACCTGGCGGTCGACACCTTTCCAATCGACATGGATCCGTTCGGCGTCGCCTACGTCGGTTCGACGCCGCGCGGCAGCCAGTGGCTCGACACGCGCCAGCATCCCGACTGGGTGCCCGAGCTGCACCGGCTGAAGACGACTGAGGATCTGCGCCAGTTCTTCCGCGAGAAGATGGCGACGGAGCTGAGCGACCAGAACACCTGGATTCCCGACTACAACGGCGACGGGTACCGCGACTACCGCGACCTGATGGGCGTGCCCGAGCGGATCTACCGCATCGAGGACACCGACGGCGACGGCGTGGCCGACAGGTCGACGGTCATCTTCGAGGGCTTCAACGAGGACATTGCCGCCGACATCCTGGGCGGCGTGATGATTCACCACAGCGGCGACGTCTACGCGACGATCGCGCCCGACCTGTGGCGGCTGCGCGACACCGACGGCGACGGCATCCTCGACTTCAAGGAGTCGCTGAGCCACGGCTACTCGGTGCACCCGTCGTTCTCGGGGCACGACATGTCGGCGCTCACGCAGGGCCCCGACGGGATGATCTACTTCAAGATCGGCGAGATCGGCATGAACGTGGTCGATCGCGACGGGAAGCGGTGGGCGCACCCGCACACGGGCGCCGTGCTGCGCATCGATCCCGACGGCTCGAACTTCGAGGTGTACGCCTACGGCGTGCGCAACCCGCAGGAGATCGCGTTCGACGACTACGGCAACCTGATCAGCGTCGACAACGACGGCGACTACCCGACGGAGACCGAGCGCATCATCTACATTGCCGAGGGCTCCGATACGGGCTGGCGGTCGACCTGGCAGTACGGCAAGTACACCGATCCCGACAACAACCGGTACAACGTCTGGATGGACGAGGGGCTCTCGCGCCCGCACTTCCCGGGCCAGGCGGCCTACATCACGCCGCCGATCGCGCCGTATTACGCGGGACCGTCGGGCTTCGCCTACAACCCCGGCACGGCGCTCGATCCGAGCTGGAAGAACCACTTCTTCGTCACCAGCTACACGGGCAACGCGGCCAACGCGCGCATCTTCGGCTTCACGCTCAAGCCGAAGGGCGCCGGCTTCGAGCTCGACGAGAACAGGCAGATGGTGCAGGGCATCCTGGCGCCGGGCATGACGATCGGTCCCGACGGCGCGATGTACCTGACGGACTTCATCCGCGGCTGGGGGCCGACCGGCGACGGCCGGCTCTGGAAGGTCGACTCGATCAAGGGCAAGGGCAGCGCGATCCGCGCGGAGGTTCACGGCCTGCTGAAGGAGGACTTCACCGCGCGCGCGGCCGACACCCTCGCGACGCTGCTCCAGCACGAGGATCAGCGTGTCCGCCTGAAGGCGCAGTTCGAGCTCGTGCGGCGCGAGGACCGCGACACGCTCGCGCGCTCGGCCTCACCCGAGCGCGTCGTCGACGGCGATCGGCTCAACCAGCTGTCGCGCATCCACGGCATCTGGGGTCTCGGCCAGCTGCTGCGCGCCGGCAGGATCGAGCCGACGGTCCTGACGCCGTGGCTCAAGGACGCCGACCCCGAGATCCGCGCGCAGACGGCGAAGGTGCTGGGCCACGCCCGGAGCTCGTCGGTGGCCGCCGAGCTCATGCCGCTCGTCGACGACGAGAACGCGCGCGTCCGCTACTTCTCGACGATCGCCCTGGGCCGCATGGGGCATCGGCCGGCCGTGCCGGCCATTGCCGGCATGCTCGCCGCCGACAACGGGCAGGACGTCTTCCTGCGGACGGCGGCCATCACGGCGTTCGAGGCGATCGGCGATCGTGAGGCGCTCAACGGCTTCGCGTCGCACGAATCGGTCCACGTGCGGCTCGCGGCCGTCGTCGGACTGCGCCGGCTGAAGGATCCCGGCGTGGCGCGCTTCCTCGAGGATCGCGATCCGCTCGTCGTCACCGAGGCGGCGCGCGCGATCAACGACGAGGGCGGCATCCTCGAGGCGCTGCCGGCGCTGGCGCGCCTGCTCGAGCGCGAACAGCTCGAGGGCGAGCCGCTCGTCCGCCGCGCGCTCAGCGCCAACCTCCGGCTGGGCGATCCCGAATCGGTGAAGCGGGTGGCGGCCTACGCCCGTCGGCCGGGCGTGCCGGAGGCGCTGCTCGTCGAGGCGATTCAGATCCTCGGCGTGTGGGCGAAGCCGTCGAACCTCGATCGCGTCGACGGCAGCTGGATCGCGCCGCTGCCGCAGCGCGACGGTGCCGCGGCACAGGCGGCCATCGCCGATCTGGCGTCGGTCGGCACGGCAGCGTCGAGCCCGGTGGCCGTGCGCGTCGCGTGGATTGAGTCCGTGGCCAAGGCCGGCGCGACGTCGCAGGCGGCGGCCGTGCTCGAGCGGCTGCGGTCCGACGCCGACGCCGAAGTGCGCGTGGCGGCGCTCCGCGCGCTGCAGGCGCTCGAGGCGCCGGAGCTGGCCGACGCCGTGGCGATCGCGCTCGGCGACACCGAGACGAACGTCCGCATGGCGGCCATCAGCGCGATGCCGGATCTCGACCTGCCGGTGGCGACGAAGGTCGAGCACCTCGACGGGGTGATCGGCAAGGGCACCGTGGGTGAGCAGCAGAGCGCCGTGACGGCGCTGGCGGCGCTCGATGGCCCAGAGGCCACCGCGGCGCTCGGTCGGCTGGCCGATCGCCTGGCGGCCGGCGAGATCGACGCGGCCGTCCAGCTCGACGTGCTCGAGGCGCTGCGCGAGAGCGGCGCCGAGCCGCTCGTCGCGCGCCTCGAGCAGCTGAAGGTCGGCCGCGAGCTGCAGGCGCTCGCCGAAGTCTTCCCGGCGGCGCTCACGATGGGCGGCGACGCGAACGAGGGCCGGCGGATCGTGGCGCAGCACGAGGCGGCGCAGTGCGCCCGCTGCCACACGGTCGGCGCCAGCGGCTCCGAGGTCGGGCCGCAGCTGAACACGATCGGCGCCACGCTCAATCGCACGCAGCTGCTCGAGGCGCTCATCGAGCCGAGCAAGCGGATCGCGCCGGGCTACGGGTCGGTGTCGGTCCGGCTGCAGGACGGGCAGGTGGTCGAAGGACTGCTGCGCGAGGAGTCCGACACCGAGATCGCCATCGAGGACGCGAGCGGCACGCTGCGCCGCGTGCGCGTGGCCGACATCGCCGAGCGCACCAACGGCGTCTCGGCGATGCCGCCGATGAACTACATCCTGACGCCGCGCGAGATCCGCGACGTCGTGGAGTTCCTGTCGACGCTGAAGTAGGCGCGGTGTCGGCCGACACACTCCGCATCCGTGTCGCCGGTCCCCGCGACACGGATGCCATCGTCCGCATCGTCAACGAGGCGTACCTCGTCGAGGCGTTCTTCGTGGCCGGCGACCGCGTGTCGCCGGCCGAAGTGCAGGAGCTTATCGCGCGCGGCGAGGTCCTCGTGGCCGAACAGCACGGCACGGTGGTCGGGTGCATCGAGACGTCGGTGCACGGCGACCACGGCTATTTCGGCATGCTGGCTGTCGCCACGTCCGCGCAGAAGCGCGGCATCGGACGGCGGCTGATCGACGCGGCCGAGCAGCGCGCGCGCGAGGCCGGGTGCCGGGTGATGGACATCAAGGTCGTCAATCTCCGGCACGAGCTCTTCCCGTTTTACGAGCGCCTCGGCTACCGCCGCGTCGGCACCGGGCCGTACGTCCACCGCCCCGTGCACCAGCCGGTGCACATGGTGCTGATGCAGAAGCCGCTCTGAGCGCCGCGCGCGCCGGCACCTACTGCGCGGCGACCTTCTCGTAGACCGCCTTCGCCTGGCGACCGGGCGCCCCGCTGAAGTTGTCGATCCGGAGCGTGAACTCGATGCGCGTGCCTTCGTTGTTCACCGTGAAGGCATGCGTCACCTTCGTCTCGTCGACCACGAACTCCTGACGGAGGGTGTTGCGGTCCCAGCGCGTCTTCGTCGTCATCGTGGCCCCGTCGCCGACGTCTTCGCGGTGGGTGCGGTTGTCGATGGCATAGGTGCGCACGCCGCGCGGATCGCGGAACGTCACCGAGTCGGCCGTCGCCTCGATGGTCACCGTCTGTGGGACCTGCTGCACGGCGCGGATGGCGCGCTGACCGGCCAGCATGCGCGGATCGGGCGGCGCCGGCGGCAGGGCGCCACCACCGCCGCCCCGGCCGCCGCGCTGGACGGCCAGGACCAGGCGCGGTCCCGCCTTGGCGGCCAGCGCCACGGGAGCTTCGGGCCGGGCAAAGGCGCCCTGCGGTCGGAACTGGGGGCTCTCGTCGAGGTTCATCTGCCAGGTGCCGGTGAGCCGTTCGGCGACCTCTGCAGGCGTCAGCCGCTGGGCCGCGGCATCGAGGACGGGGGCTGCGGCGAGCAGGCAGAGGCCTGCGGCCACCGGCAGCCAGCGGGAGCGGGGAGTACGGGCCATGGTCTTCTCTTCTCCTGACCGGTGACGGGCCGGCAGATTCCCTCGGACTGGAATATGTCGGGACAGCAACCGGATCACCTGTAGATACCGCCGGACCGGGCATTTCGTTACGCGGGATGTGCCGGAGCGGGCACAGCGGGCCTCGGGCGGCGCGGCCTGTGGTTCAATGTGGACCCCGGAGGGCCACGGTACGATGCGGAAAACGAACAATCAGGGGAGTGGACCGGTGAGCCGGCGCGAGATGATCCAGGTGGTTGGCGCGGCCGCTTCGGCCGGGCTGATGGCGCCGGCCATCGCCCGCGCACAGCAGCTCGGGCAGGCCATCGAGCCGCGGACGGTCGTGTCGACGCCGCCGCGCGATTTCGGGCCCGACGCGCCCCCATCCGTCTACTTCTCGGATCCGGACGTTCTCACGATCGACCCCGCGTTCGACGCGCTGGTGCAGCCGAACGCGGCGATCCAGCGGCTCTGGACCGGCGGCCTCTGGCTCGAGGGCCCGGCCTGGAGCAACGTCGGACGCTTCCTGGTCTTCAGCGACATTCCCGCCAATCGCCAGTACCGCTGGCTCGAAGACGACGGGCACGTGTCGGTGTTCCGGTACCCGGCGAACAACAGCAACGGCAACACGTTCGACTTCCAGGGGCGGCAGCTGTCGTGTGAGCACCTGACGCGGCGCGTCGTGCGGTACGAGCACGACGGGACGATCACCGTGATTGCCGATCGCTGGGACGGCCGGCGGTTCAGCTCGCCGAACGACGTGGCGCCGCACCCGGACGGCAGTTACTGGTTCACCGATCCGCCGTACGGCGCGAGCCTGTACGAAGGGCAGCCGGACGAAGCGGGCGGGCCGACCAATCCGGCCGGCCTGCTGCGGCCGCGCATCGGCCAGCCGCCCGAGGCCGGCAGCATGCGGCGCGAGCTGCCGAACGCCATCTACCGTGTCGACCCCGACGGCCGCGTCGAGCGGGTGGCGACCGAAGAGCAGGTGCCGAATCCGAACGGACTGTGCTTCTCGCCGGATTACCGGCGGTTGTACGTGAGCAGCACCGGTCGCGGGCCCGGCGACGAGCACGAGGGCGGCCAGGGCGACCTGCACGTCTTCGACGTGACCGAAGACAACCGGCTCGTCAACCACCGCCTGTTCTCCGACTGCATGGTCGACGGCATCAAGTGCGCGCCCGACGGCGTCCGCTGCGACGTGCACGGCAACGTGTGGGCGTCGAGCAACGCGGGGCGGGTGATTGGCTACAGCGGCGTGACGGTGTGGAACCCCGAGGGCAGGCTCATCGGGCGCATCCGCCTGCCCGAGGTGTGCGGCAACATCTGCTTCGGCGGCGCAAAGCGCAACCGCCTCTTCATGGCCGCCAGTACGTCGCTCTACGCGCTCTACGTCAACACGCAGGGCGCGGCGATCGGGTAGACCTTCACGGAATCCTGAGGCTGCGGGGCTGGCGCGCGGCCAGCCCCGACGTCAGAAGAGCGTCAGACCTCCATCGACCCTGATGAACTGGCCGTGGATGTACCGCGCGGCCGGCGAACAGAGGAATGCCACCGTGTTCGCCTGGTCACGCGGTGCGCCGTAGCGGAGCAGCGTCCCGTCCTCGGCGAGCAGCTCGGGATCGACCGGGCGTGTGGCCTTGAAGCGGGCCGTGGCGGTTGCGCCGGGACTTACGCAATTGATCCGCACGTTGAAGGGACGCGTCTCGTACGCCAGGCACCGGGTGTAGTGGACGATGGCCGCCTTGATCGACGAGTAGACGACCTCGGGCGAGGTGCCGAAGTGTCCGGCGCTCGAAGCCACGTTGACGACGGCGCCGCTGCGGCGCTCGATCATGCCGGGGATGGCGGCCTTGCACACGAGCATGGTGCCGACGAGGTTGCGGTCGATGAGCGCACGCATGTCGGCAAGCGAGATGCCGAGGGCGGTGTTCGGGTTCGGCTTGCCGCCCTGCGCGCCGATGTCGCCGCCGGCGGCGTTGACGAGGATCGTCAGCGGGCCGAGTGCCGCCTCGGCTTCCTTCACGAAGCGGACGACCTGGGCTTCGTCGGTGATGTCGCCCAGGACGGCCGTCGTGGGCCGCCCGAAGCGGGCGACGGCCGCTTCCGATTCCGCAATCGAGGGGAACTCGCCGTACTCGGCCGGGGCGTCGGCCGTCCGGTCGTGAATGGCGACCGACGCGCCGAGCTCGGCGAGCCGCATCGCGATCGCGTGGCCCAGGCCACGGCCCGATCCCGTGACGAGCGCCACCTGTCCTTCGAGTGAGTATTCGACGTCGTTAATCGCCATAGTCGGTCTCCGCGTGGCCGCGCCGGCGCGTCAGAGCCAGCCCATGCGCCGCACGAACGCGACGCTCCGCTCGAGGTGATCCTGCTCGTACGCGACGAGCGCGGCCGGATCAGCCCCGCGTTCCCACGGCGTCCGCGCGTCCTCGTCGTCGGCAAGCCTGCGCACCCGCAGCCGGCCGAGCGCCGTGGCCAGCTCACGCGCCTCGCGCGGCGGATATCCCTGCCACCAGTCTGCCGTGAACAGCCGGATGTGGCGCGCGTCGAGGGCCGCCGGCTCGATCGAGGCCGTGACCGGCAGGTCGGGCACGGCGGCAGCCACCACGGCGGCCAGCTCGGCAAAGGGCACGCAGCCGTCGCCGATCGCACACCGCACGAGCCTGACGCCTTCGTCGGTCCACTGCGCGCGGTAATCCTTCAGATGGACGTGCACGAGACGGCGCGCGACGCGCCGGGCGAACGCGACGGGGTCTTCGCCGACGGCAAACGGGTTTCCCGTATCGAAGACGATGCCGACGTTGTCGCCGGCCTCGGCGGCAAGGGCAAGCAGCTCCTCGCTGCCGAAGTCCTGGTGATCTTCGATGCCGATCCGCAGGCCCTGATCGCGGGCCCGGGCGGCCTCGGCCACGAGCACGCGGCGCGCGTGATCGACCATCGCGGGCCAGCGATCGCCCAGGGCCGCACGTGCGCCCTCGAGCACCGGCGCCAGGTGCATGCGCACGAGCGGAGCGCCGAGCAGCCGCGCGGCGCGGAACGTCGATTCGAGCATCTCGCCCGGCTCATGCAGCAGCCACGTGCTGCAGATGACGACCATGCCGGCGGCACGTGCGTCCTGGCCCAGACGTCGCAGGTCGTCGTCGGGACGGCCGACGAGCCAGCGCCAGTCGAGCTCGAGCGTCTTCGCGCCGATGCGGCGGGCGGTGGCGACGAAGCCTTCGAGCCCGGCCGGTGCGGGGTTGGCGCGCGGCGTGCCGAGGCCCTGAAGGCCGAGCGTGTACGTCAACCCGTACGGGTTCAGGCCGACGCGAAAAGGTGAGGGCACGCCCGACAGTATAGGCAGACCGGCTGTATTGACGTCAGTTGCCGAGCATCGATCGGCCGGCGTAGAAGACGCCGGCCACCGATGCGAGCGCGTAGCTGGCGAGCGCGCCGCCGATCATCGCCTTCAGGCCGAGCGCGGCAATGTCGCGACGGCGCTCGGGCGCGAGCGGCGAGATGCCGCCGATCTGGATCGCGATCGATGCGAAGTTCGCGAAGCCGCTGAGCGCATACGACGCGATGACGACCGATCGCGGATCGAGCGGCACGACGTCGCCGCGTTCGGCCGCCGCAAGGTAGCCGGCCAGGTCGGCGTAGGCCACGAACTCGGTCAGCACCAGCTTCTCGCCGAGCAGTTGTCCGACCTGCAGGCAGTCGGCCACCGGGACGCCCATGGCGAAGGCCACGGGCCAGTGCAGCCAGCCGAGGATCAGCTGCAGCGAGAGCGTTTGATAGGCCGGCAGCGGGCCGGCGGCCAGGTAGGCCACGTCGGCCAGCAGCACGGTGCCCACGATGGCGGGCAGCAGCACCTTCGGCAGCGGCGCCGGCCGATCCGTCACCGCGAAGGCGGCAATCCAGGCGACGGCGAGGGTGCCGACGACCGGTCCGGCCGCGCCGTCGGGCAGCACGAACGGGCCGAGCGCGGCCAGCACGAGCACGGGCACCAGGGCCCACCAGACGACGATCGATCGCGGCGGACCGAAGCGGTGCACGCCGGCCAGCACGGCCAGCACGGCGAGCGCGAGGGCGTTGAACAGCAGCAGGCCGCCGCCGTCGCGGAACATACCGCCCACGAAGCCGATCCCCGCGTTGATCATCGCGAGCAGTGCGAGAAACGCCATCAGCATCGCGATGACGTTGACCGTCAGCTGCCAGCCGACCGTCGACCCGTTGGCGGCGGCATCGAGCAGGTTGGCATCCTCGACCGGGATATCGGCCCGGATACGGCCGAGCGTGACGGGCCGTTCCGTTTCGGGAATCATCACCTTCGCCATGATGAAGGCCGCCGGCGCCGACAGGACCGAGGCCGAAATGAGGTGCGCCGCGATGTTGGGGAAGTAGCCCGACAGCATCAGCACGTAGGCGCCGAGCACGCCGCCGGCGGTGTTGGCGAAGCCGCCCACCATAATCGCCATCAGCTCGGACCGCGTCATCGCGCCGATGAAGGGCCGGACGACGAGTGGGGCTTCGGTCTGGCCGACGAAGATGTTGGCCGAGTTCGACAGCGCCTCGGCGCCCGACACCCGCATGGTGCGCGCCATGATGCGGGCGAACAGATCGACCACTTTCTGCATCACGCCCAGGTAGTAGAGGACCGAGAGCAGGGCGCTGAAGAAGATGATGGTCGTGAGCACCTGGATGCCGAGGACGAAGCCGGGGACGGTCCCTGTCGCGATGGCATTCTGGATGACGGGGTCGTCCGAACCGGCCGCGAGTCGGGTGAGGAACTCCCGCAGCGAAATGGGCGAGGCCCCGTCGGCGTCGGTGCCGAGCGAGCCGAAGACGAAGACGATGCCCTCGCGGCTGAAGGCGAGCAGCGCGGCGAAGGCGTCGTTGACGCGCAGGAAGAGCCGCGAGCCCGGCTCCCACCAGAGCACCAGGGCGGCAAAGAGGAACTGCAGGCCGAGGCCCCAGGCCACGACCCGCCACGGAAACGCCCGCCGGTTCTCGGAGAGGAGCCAGGCGCAGCCGATGAAGACGAAGATGCCGGCAAGCGAGACCAGGTTCTGCATGGACGCGCCATGATAGCCGGGTGCCCGGACGTCGCGCGCCGGGCAGGGAGGCCACGGGTGTCGAATCGATCCGCCACGCTGCTGTCGGTCCTGCACGAAGACGACGACCTGCTCGTCGTCGACAAGCCGGCGGATCTCGTGGTGCACCCGGGGAAGGAGGGGCCGGAGTCGTGCCTGATCGGCCGCGCACGGCTCTACCTCGGCCACGCGGAGGCCAGGCTCGTCCATCGCCTCGACCGCGAGACGAGCGGCGTCGTGGTGATGGCCAAATCCCGGACGGCTGCAGGCGAGCTCGGCAGACTGTTCGCGGGCGGGACGGTCGCGAAGGAGTACGTCGCCATCGTTCACGGCGCCGTGCCGCCCGAAGGGCTGGTGATCGACGCTCCGCTCGGCCGCGACGCGGCCAGTCCGGTAGCCATCAAGGACGTCGTCAGGGCGGACGGGGCACCGGCGCGGACGCGCGTCGAGCTCGTGAGGCACCTCACGCGCGACGAGCGGCGCCTGTCGTTCGTGCGCGTCGTCCCGGAAACCGGGCGGAAGCACCAGATTCGGATCCACCTGGCGTACGCCGGCTACCCGATCGTCGGCGACAAGCTCTACGGCGGCGACGAGACGTGCTACCTGCGCTTCGTCGAGCGTCGCCTGACGGACGACGACCGGAGGCGGCTGGTGCTCGATGCGCATGCCCTGCACGCGGCGACGGTGGCGTTCACCTGGCGGGATCGGGA
This sequence comes from Acidobacteriota bacterium, assembly GCA_003242705.1. Classification (GTDB taxonomy): domain Bacteria; phylum Acidobacteriota; class Vicinamibacteria; order Vicinamibacterales; family SCN-69-37; genus SCN-69-37. Next base: position 12,358 of record QGVF01000023.1, on the reverse strand, counting down.
GTGGCGCTTCGAGGCGCCGCTGCGCGCCGATATGGTGAACCTGCTTCAACCGTGACACCGCCCTGACGACCGCCACAGCCAGCCGCCCCGGCCGCGCCGCCGCCGCGTGAGAGACTGACAGGCGTGCGTACGTTGCTGTTGCTGCTTGCCCTGCTGCCGGTCGCCGCGGGTGATCCGGTGACGCTGGAAGTCCGGCTTGACGAGCAGTCGGCGTGCCGGACGCTCGACGACCGCTTCTACCTGGCGTTCGTTCTGCGCACGACGATCGAACCAGCCTCGGGCACACCCGTCGTCGTCGCGCCCGACGCCGTCGTGGTGTCCCGAGTCGTCGTCGACGATGTGCCGGAGAGACCGTTCGTGGGGGTGGGCCTGGCGGAGGGTCCGATGGATGTGCCGGAGGAGCGCCGCGCGACCCTCGAGCCGGGACACACGGCCGGAAGGTTCGTCACCGCGTGGCTGCCGCTGTCGAACGATCCCGCCGACTGGCCCCGGGCTCTGCTGCCCGGAAGCTACACCGTGAGCTTCGAAGTGCAGGTGCCGGTCGTCGACGAGGGGCAGGCGACGGCCGTGCGGGTCACGACGCCGCCGGCCCGCGTGGTCGTGCCCGATCCCTCGTCGGTCCAGGAGTGTCCCTTCGACGGGGAGCCGGGCCGGGGCCTGCTGCTTCGTAAAATAGCGCCATGACAACTACGGCCTCGAAGGAAACCCTCGGATTCCAGACCGAGGTCACACAGCTTCTGCACCTGATGGTGCACTCCCTGTACGGCAACAGGGAGATCTTCCTGCGCGAGCTCGTCTCGAACGCGTCGGACGCGTGCGACAAGCTCCGGTTCGAGTCGCTGTCGAACAGCGCGCTGCTCGAAGGCGACACGGAGTTCCGCATCCGGGTGAGCTACGACCGGGCCGCGCGGACGATCACCGTGTCGGACAACGGCATCGGCATGTCACGGCAGGAGGTCATCGACAACATCGGGACGATCGCGCGCTCGGGCACGCGCGAATTCCTGCGCCAGCTCGGTGCCGACGCGGCGAAGAACGCCCAGCTGATCGGGCAGTTCGGCGTCGGCTTCTACTCGTCGTTCATCGTGGCCGACCACGTCACGGTCGTCACGCGCCGGGCGGGTGCACCTGCCGGCGAGGCGGTCCGCTGGGAGAGCCGCGGCGAGGCGGAGTACACGATCGAAACGGTCGAGAAGGCGGAGCGAGGCACCGACGTCATCCTGCACCTGCGCGAGGGCGAGGACGAGCTGCTCGACGGCGACCGGCTGCGCGACATCCTGCGGAAGTACTCCGACCACATCACGGTGCCCATCCTCATGAAGAAGGAGGTGTGGGACAGCGACGCGAAGGTCCGCACGGTGACCGACGAGGACGAGCAGGTCAACCAGGCGTCGGCGCTCTGGGCGCGGCCGAAGTCGGAGATCACCGAGCCGCAGTACCACGAGTTCTACCGGCACGTGGCGCACGACTTCGACGATCCGCTCGCCTGGACGCACGCGCACGTCGAGGGACGCCTCGAGTACACGCTGCTGCTGTTCATTCCGCGGCGGGCGCCGTTCGACCTGTGGGATCGCACGCAGCGCCGTGGCATCAAGCTCTACGTCCGGCGCGTCTTCATCATGGACAACGCCGAGCAGCTCATGCCCGTCTGGCTGCGCTTCGTCCGGGGCATCGTCGACTCGGCGGATCTGCCGCTGAACGTTTCGCGCGAGATCCTGCAGCAGTCGGCCGACGTCGCGGCCATCCGGCAGGCGGCGACGAAGCGGGTGCTCGGCCTCCTCGAGGAGCTCGCCGGGAAGGAGCCGGAGAAGTACGCGACGTTCTGGAAGGAGTTCGGCCGCGTCCTGAAGGAAGGCGTCGTCGACGACGCGGCGTATCGCGAGCGACTGGCGAAGCTGCTGCGCTTTTCGTCAACGCACGACGAGAGCGGTGAGCAGACCGTCTCGCTGGCCGACTACGTCGGCCGCATGAAGGACGGGCAGACGGAAATCTACTTCCTGACGGCCGACGGCCTGGCGGCGGCCAGGCACAGTCCGCACCTCGAGCGCTTCCGCAAGCTGGGCGTCGAGGTGCTGCTGATGCACGATCCGATCGACGAGTGGGTGATGTCGGCGCTCACCGAGTTCGAGGGCAGGCGCTTCCGGTCGATCACCCAGGGCGATCTCGATCTCGGCGCGCTCGAGGATCCGCAGGCGAAGCAGCACGAGGAGCGGCAGCAGACCGAGCTGCGCGACGTCGTCGATCGCATGAAGCGCGCCCTGGCCGAGCGCGCGAGCGACGTCCGCATCAGCCGCCGGCTCACCGACTCTCCCGCGTGCGTCGTGGCCGATGCGCACGGCATCAGCACGAACCTCGAGCGCATCCTGAAGTCGGCGGGCCGGCAGGTGCCGTCGAGCCGGCCGATCCTCGAAATCAACCCGGACCACCCGCTCATCCAGCGGCTCAAGGACGAGACCAGCGACGAGCTGTTCAACGACTGGAGTCAGGTCCTGTTCGACCAGGCGATCCTCGCCGAAGGCGGTCAGCTCGACGAGCCGGCCGCGTTCGTCCGCCGGCTCAACACGCTGACGCTGGCGCTGGCCGGCGAGGCGAAGCCGAAGATCTGGACGCCCTGACGTTCAGATCGGCGCGTCCGGGCGCACCGGACGCGCCGGCACGCGCTCGTCCTTCGACCGGGGCAGGGGGTCCAGCCTGTAGAGCCGCCGTCCGCTGCTGAATGCCGACGACGAAGGAGCCGTAGCGGGGGGCGCTGCTGGTTGCGCACGCGTGCGACCGTGCCGTCGAGGCTGTCGCCGAACCAGTCGAGGACGAGGCAGGCGAGGCGAGCCACAGCCCGGCCCGCGTCCATCGCGTGACGACATAGCCGGTCGCGGCGCCGGCCGGCACACTCTGCTGAATCCTGCGCTCCTGACGGAACTCCATAGGGCCTCCTGCCGGGTAATGCGCAGAAGGAGGCGCGAACGGCTGACGGCCGCGCATAGACTGGCCCGCATGGACCTGCTGTCGGCGATTCTCACCCTGTTCCTGATCATGGACCCCATCGGGAACATCCCGCTGTTCCTGGCGGTCCTGCGGCGCGTGCCGGCCGCGCGCCGGCGGACGGTCCTGATGCGCGAGATCGGCATCGCGTATCTCGTGCTGCTCGTCTTCCTGTTCGCGGGCCGCTACATGATGCAGTTCCTGCATCTCGAGGCCGAGACGGTCGGCATTGCCGGCGGCATCGTGCTCTTCCTGATCGCCGTCCGGATGATCTTCCCGACGCGGCAGGGCGTGATGGGCGAGACAGGGACGATCTCGGGCGAGCCGTTCATCGTACCGCTGGCCGTGCCGCTCTTCGCCGGGCCGTCGACGATGGCCGCGCTGCTGCTGCTCGAGCGGGCCACGCCGGGCACGCCGTGGTCGCTGCTGCTGGCGGTCACGGTGGCCTGGGCGGCAAGCGGCGCCATCCTGCTCTCGTCGACCTTCTTCTATCGGATCCTCCACGACCGCGGCCTGATCGCCATGGAGCGGCTGATGGGCATGATTCTCGTGATGATTGCCGTGCAGATGGCGCTCGACGGCATCCGCGCGTTTCTGGCCGACGCGCCGGCGGCGCTGCCGTGAGGCGCCGCCCGTAGAATCGAAGGATGCGCCGCTCGGGAACGGCCGACCTGCCGCTGCACGGCGGACGCGTGCCCGCGTGGCTCGCGGATCGGATGACCATGCTCGGCACGGCCATCTGCGAGGCGGTCGTCCATCACTACGGTCCGTCGGAACTGCTCACGCGGCTGAGCGACCCGTTCTGGTTCCAGGCGCTGGGCGCGGTGATGGGGATGGACTGGCACTCGTCGGGCATCACCACGTCGGTGATGGGGGCGCTCAAGCGCGGGCTCACGCCGCGGGCGCACGAGCTCGGGATTTACATCTGCGGCGGGCGCGGTCGCCACTCGCGGCGGACGCCCGACGAGCTGCGGACGCTCGGCGACCGGTTCGGGCTCGATGGCGAGGGGCTGGTGCGCACCAGCCGGCTGACGGCGCGCATCGACAACAACGCCATTGCCGACGGCTTCCAGATTTACCTGCACACGATGGTCGTCACCCGAAAGGGGGAGTGGGCCGTGGTGCAGCAGGGCCTCAACGACGCGACGCGCACGGCGCGCCGGTATCACTGGCACTCGGCCAGCGTCCGCGACTTCGTCTCGGCGCCGCACACCGCCATTGTCGGCACGTCGGCAGGCACGATCGTGAACCTGGTCGACAGCCAGGCGGCGCCGGCGCAGCAGGCCATGCTCGCGCTCGTACGCGAGTCGCCCGATCGCGTGGCCGGCGAGGTCCGCCGGCTCGTCGTGCCGCGCCGACACGACGTGCGGCCCGAGGACGTCGATGCCCGGCGCCTCGGCGCCGTGCTGGCCGTTGCCCACGAGCGCGACCTGCGCGACTTCGCGTCGCTGCTGCTCGTCGAGAAGCTCGGGCCCCGCACGCTGCAGTCGCTCGCACTGGTCGCCGAGGTCGTGCACGGAACGCCGGTGCGCTTCAGCGATCCGGCACGCTTCGCGTTCGCCCACGGCGGCAAGGACGGCCATCCGTTTCCGGTCCCACTGCGTGTCTACGACGAGACGATCGACGTTCTGCGCCGGAGCCTCGACCGCGCGACGCTCGACGACCGGCAGCGCGACGATGGACTGAAGCGGCTCGACCGGTTCGTCCGGGCGGTCGAGAGCCACATGGCGCCGGAGGCCGACGTGGCAGGGGCGCTGGCGTACGAACGTCGGATGTCGCCGGCCTTCGACGGTCGCACGGTATTCGACCGGGAGCCGCGCGAAGTGCCGCGTCCGGCCCGGCGCCGCAAAGGCCAGGGGATCCTGCCGTTCGACTGAACGCGGGGCGGCCTGTCACAGGCGGTCGGCTCGTCCGTCTATGGTGATTGTGATGAACGCTACGGCCCCGACCCGTCTCGACGAGTTCTGGCGCCTCAGCTCCCGACTGTTCGGCCTGGCGTATCGGATGCTCGGCAGGGTTGCCGATGCCGAGGACGCCGTGCAGGAGGCCTACCTGCGGTGGCACACGGCCGGCGACGTCGACAATGCCGAGGCGTGGCTCGTCAGCACCACCACGCGCATCTGTATCGACCGGCTCCGGCGGGCGTCGGTCGAGCGGCGGGCGTATCCGGGACACTGGCTTCCGGAGCCGATCGTGTCGCCGGCCGATCGGCCCGACGCCGCGCTCGAGCTGGCCTCGAACCTGTCGACGGCGTTCATGCTGCTGCTCGAGCGGCTGTCGCCCGACGAGCGTGCCGCGTTCCTGCTGCGCGAGGTGTTCGACTGCGACTACGCGACGATCGCCCGAGCGCTGGGCCGCTCCGAGACGGCCTGCCGCCAGGTGGTCAGCCGTGCGCGCTCGCGCGTGCGGACCGACCGGCCGCGCTTTGCGGTCGATGCCGCGGAGCGCCGCCGGCTCGTCGAGCGGTTCATGCAGGCCGTGATGGCGGAGGACGAGGCCGCGGTGGCCGAGATCCTGAGCCCCGACGTGCAGATGACGTCGGACGGCGGCGGCAAGGCCGCGGCGGCCATCAACATCCTCACGGGCCCGTCGCGCATCGCGCGCTTCTTCATCGGCCTGCAGCGGAAGTTCGCCGATCGGCAGCTCGTGCCCGTGCTCGTCAACGGCGAGCCGGGCCTGGTGGCCTTCTCGGAAGGACGACGCAGCGCGATGGCGTTCGACGTCGACGCCAGCGGCCGCATTTCGGCCATCTACGTCGTGACGAATCCGGACAAGCTCACGAGACTTCCCGTGGAGGCATCAGCCGGCTGACACGGCGTAGCGATGCCTCGAGCTGATGCGTCACGCGGTCCGCGCGGCGCTGTACAGCCACGCCATCTCACCGACTGTATCTGTTCAACGCACCGCTCTGGCGCGACCATGGCGCATGGTGTCCGGTGCGCTCTCATCCTTTGGTTCGATCGTTGTCCGGCTCCTCCGTGCGGCGTCAGGCGTTGCCGCGACGCAGACGTGTCTCCTCGCGCTCGAGCCTGGAGATGTCCATCGTTTCGACGTCCCGTCCGGACCCGTGCGGCTGACGGGGCTGTCGGGCACGCTCTGGCTCACGACGACGCCCGCCGATGGTGACCTTCTGCTGACGGCAGGGGAGTCGCTCGTCGTGCGATCGAAGGGGCCGATTGTGCTGCAGGCCTGCGGCCATGGGCGCGCCGAAGTGCTGGTGGCGCCGGGCGCTTCGTCGTGGTCGAGGCCGGGCGCGTTCCGATAGTCCCCGGCGAGCAGTCCGGATCTGTACAAGCTGGCGAAGGGGACGACTGTATCTGTTCAAGGTGCCGCGACTCGTGGCATTGTCGGAGCCATGGCGACCGCTGGCGACCCCCTCTATCAGCAGCTCGCCGACAGGCTCGCGGCCATGATTCGCGCGCGGGCGCTGCGCGCCGGCGACCGGCTGCCCTCGGTCCGGAGCTTCAGCCGGCAGCAGCGGGTGAGCGTGCCGACGGCGCTGCAGGCCTACGCGACGCTCGAAGCGCGCGGCGAAATCGAGGCACGGCCGCGGTCGGGGTTCTTCGTGCGGGCCCGTGCGGCCGATACCGTACCGACGCCGACAACGCCGCGGACGCGGCCGCGGAAGACCGACGGCGCCGAGCTCGATCCGTTCGTGGCCGTGCTCTGCGACCAGGCCGATCCGGCGCTCGTGCCGCTCGGTGCGGCGGTGCCCGGTGAAGACCTCCTGCCCGTACTGGCGCTGCAGCGCAGCCTGAGCACGATTGCGCGGCGGTCGCCGGCGACGATCGCGCGCTATCACGCCGCGCCCGGCGAGTACGCCTATCGCCAGGCCATCGCGCGACGGTCGCTCGAGTGGGGCTGCAACCTGACGCCCGACGACGTGATTGCGACGATTGGGGCGACCGAGGCGCTTTCGCTCGCGATCGAAGTCGTGAGCAACCCGGGCGACACGATCGTCGTCGAGTCGCCGATGTACTTCGGCCTCGTGCGGATGCTGCGCGATCTCCGCCGGAACGTCCTGCCCGTGCCGGTGGATCCGACGACGGGTGTCGATCTCGATCTGCTCGAGGGCGCGCTGCGGCGGACGCGTGTGGCGGCGTGCGTGCTGACGCCCAACTTCCACAATCCGACCGGCAGTCTGATGCCCGACGCGCACAGGCGCGCGGTGGTCGAACTGCTCGACACGGCGGGCGTGCCGCTCATTGAAGACGATGTGTACGGCGATCTGCAGCACGCCGGTCCGAGGCCGCGCTGCCTGAAGGCGGACGACCGCACCGGCAACGTGATTCTGTGCGGGTCGTTTTCGAAGACGCTGGCGCCCGGGCTGCGCGCGGGCTACATCGTGCCGGGCCGGTTCTATGAGCAGGTGCTGGCCGTCAAGCGCGCCAGGACGCTCGGGGGCACGATGCCGATGCTGGCGGTGGCGGACTTTCTGCGCAACGGCGGCTACGAGCGGCACCTGCGAACGATGCGGCGGAAGCTGGCCGGGCGCGTGATGCGCATGCGCGAAGCCGTCGCCGAGGCGTTTCCCGAGGGGACGGCGGTGAGCCGGCCCGCGGGTGGATTCGTCCTGTGGTGCGCGCTGCCGCCCGGCACCGACGCGCTGCGGCTGTTTCATCGCGCAAAGGAAGCAGGCATCAGCGTCGCACCAGGCGGGATGTTCGGCACGGGCTTCGAGAACTGCGTGCGGCTCAACTGCGGGTACGCCTTCACGCCCCGCATTGCCGCCGCGATCAGGACGCTTGGGCGGCTGGCACGCTGATCCCGGTGTTCGCCGGGATTTCGCTGTGTCCCGCCTTGTCAAGGGGGCCGTGGATGCTCTCGTGCATGGCAGCTCCCTCCCAATGGTTCCGCACGCTGCTCGACCGGTCGCCCGAGGTGTACTTCCGCTACGACCTCCGGCCGACCGCGGCATTCGTCTACATCAGCCCGTCGGTCCGGACGCTCGTCGGCCGTGAGCCCGACGAGTTCCTTCGCGACCCCGGGCTGTGCCTGAAGCTCGTGCCGGCCGCCGCTCGCCGGCAGCTGCGGCGTCTGGTGCACGCGCGGCGCGGCATGTCGCTCTGCGTGAGCGTGCTGCGCGACGGGATCGCCGTTCCGGTCGACGTCCGGACGGTGACCGTGGTGCGCGCCGGTCGTGTCGTCGCCATCGAGGGCGTCGCGCGGCTGGCCGGCGCTGGAGCGGCGAATCATGTCGCGCCAGGTACCGGCGAGCCCGTGCAGCAGCGCCTGGCGGCGCTGCTCGTCGAAGTGCACGAACTGCTGCATCGCGTCCTGCCGTCGGGGACGCCGGCGAACACGACGTCGAACGCTCCGTGGGGCGAGGCTGCAGACGGCGCGGCACGGTCGGCCGCGCCGGCCCGGCTCGTCCTCGGCGCGCTCGTGTTCGACTGCGACCGGCTGCAGGTCTTCGAGAACGGCCAGCTCATGCCGCTTACACCGCGCGAGACGGGTGTGCTGCGTTACCTGCTCGAGCGCAAGGGGCGCGTCGTGACGCGCGAGCAGCTGCTCCAGGACGTGTGGCACTACAGCTACACGGGCGACGACCGCACCGTCGACGTCCACGTCTCGCGGCTGCGGCGCAAGTTGCCGTCGCTGCGCGGCCGGATCGTGGCCATCCGCCGGATCGGCTACCGCCTCGACGACGACGAAGAGGCGGCGGCGCCGGGGGACGCTGACGCGCCGGCCATCGACGTGCCGCGGGTGCGGACGGGATCGTAGGCGCCGGAGGGGCGCCCGCCCGTCCGGTCCTGTCTTGTCAACGCGGTCTCGAACAGGTCATACTGCGGCCCTCCATTCAGGCAAGTCGGGTCACGAGCGCATCACCAGGCTGGGAGGGCCATGAAGCGCCTGACAATCGGCATCGCGGCTCTGTTCGGCCTGGCGGCCATGCTCTCGGCGCAGGGTGGCGTGCCGGCGCCGCATCCCGCGCCGGCCGCGTCGGCGTCCGACGCCGACGACCGGTCCGCGTTCTTCCGTCAGTACTGCTTCGAGTGCCACGGCTCGTACAAGCCGGAGGCCGGCCTGAGCATCGAGCAGCTGCTCGGCCGGGGCGAGCTCGGTTCGCACGCCGACGAGTGGGAGAAGATTGCCGACGCCATCGAGTCGGAGATGATGCCGCCGTTCGAGGCGTCGGCGTTCCCGTCGACCGGGGAGCGCGCGGCGACGGCCGACTGGATTCGCGGGTCGCTCGATCGCTGGGCGCGCGCACACGCCGGAGATCCCGGTCGCGTGACGGTGCGCCGGCTGACGAGCGCCGAGTACGACTACGCGATTCAGGACCTGACGGGACTGGACATCCGCACCGGCATCGACGCGTCGGGCGATGCGGTCGGCGGCGAGGGATTCTCGAACTTCGGCGACGTGCAGTTCGTCGAGGATGCGACGATCGAGCGATATCTCGAAATCGCGCGGCGCGTCGCGGATCACGCGATCATCGGCGCCGGACCGCTGGCCTTCTACGACGACCCGGGCGACACGGGGCTCGAGCTGTCGGCCCTGGCCCGCATCAACGACCTCTACGCGCGTCACGGCTTCCGCGTTGTCTCGGGCGAGGGCGGACGTCCCTTCGGCCTCGAGCGCTACGGCAAGGCGTTCTACGCGGCGTGGTACTACCGGCATCGCCAGGCGCTCGGTGAGCCGGACGTGACGCTTCGAGAGCTCGCGGTGCGCGAGGGCATCACGGGGCGCTTCGCCGAGCACATCTGGTCGGTCGTCACGCGCACCGACCTGAAATACCCGAGTCGCGACTTCGCGGAGCGGTGGCGCCAGCTGCCGGCGCCGGGGCCGGATCGGGAGGCGGCAAAGGCCGAGGCGCGGCAGGCCGCCGACGCCCTGTCGGACTCGCTGACGACCTGGCCCAGCTGGTTCTTCGCGCGCGGCGATCTGGCGGCCGGAGGCGCCGGCGACGAGAGCCCGCTCGTCTTCAACGACGAGACGCTCGGCGGGCAGCCGGAACGGCACCTGACGTACCTGCTGGGACCGCGCGGCGGGCGCGGTCGCGGCGCACCGGCAGCGCCGGCCGGTCCCGTCACGGTTCACCTCCTGTTCACGAACATGAACCCCGAGCCGGGTGTGAACCCGGTCGTGTTGTGGCGCAACGCGCGTGTGATCACGCGTGCGGCGCCGGCCGGCCGTGGCGGGGGCGCGCCAGCAGGGGGCCGCGGCGCCGGGCCGGTGCTCTCGTCGATTCCGCTCCGCGACCTGCTCACGGCCGACACGGTCGACGCGCTCGGCTTCGGCACGAGCCCGGACGGCAGCATCGTCGGTCCCGACGATTTTGCGGCGGCCGGGCCGGTCCAGTTTGACATCGACGTACCGATCGCGGCGGGCACGACCGTCCAGCTCGAGGTCGACGCGAGCCTCGGTGCCGACCGCAACGGCGTCGTGCGCGTGATGATTGCCGACACGCCCGAGGGCGGGTTCCGCAACGCGGCAACGCGGACGATCCTGGTCGACCTCGAGAGCAGCAGCTACCGATCGTACCGCGCGGGCATGGCCGAGTACGCATCGCTGCTGCCGCCGAACTCGCACGGCGAGGCGAACCCGGCCGACAAGGACCCGGTGCCCGAGCCGTTCGACAACACCTACAACAGTCCCGAACACGACGCGTTCGTCGTGCGCGTGAAGTACCAGCGATCCGATACGTTCTTCACGGAGAACATGATTGACGGCGCCGATCGGGAACGGCTCGAGCACGCCTGGACCGATCTGTTCGGCTCGTGGCCGTATCACGACGCCTATCTCGGCATGCTCGCCGAGCACTACGCACACGACCTGGGCGGGAAGAAGATCGCCGACATGGACGCGGCAGCCATTGCCGCGCTGCCGGTTGAGATGCGGCCTTACGTTGTCGAGCTGCGCGAGCACTACGACCAGGTGACGGCGGCGATGCGGCGCGCCGAGCCGGGACACGTCTCCGACGCGCTGGTGTTCGCGAGCCACGCCTGGCGTCGGCCGCTCAGTGACGACGAAGAACAGCGCCTGCGCGCCTTCTACGACCGGGCGCGGAACGAGCTCGGCCTCGGGCATCGCGACGCGGTGCGGCTGCTGCTCACGCGCGTGCTGGTCTCGCCGGCATTTCTTTATCGGCTCGAGCTGGTCAATGACGACGGCGGGGAACGGCCGCTCGATGACTGGGAGCTGGCGAGCCGGCTGAGCTTCTTCCTCTGGTCGTCGATCCCGGACGAGGAACTGCGGCGCGCGGCGGCGGCGGGAGAGCTGCGCGAGGAGGCCGGACTCACCGCGCAGGTCCGGCGGATGCTGGACGACCCGCGCGCGCGGCGGCTGTCGGCCGAGTTCTTCGGTCAGTGGCTCGGTTTCTATCGGTTCGACGACTACCGCGGCGTCGACACGACGCGGTTCCCGGAATTCACCGAGGACGTGCGCCGCTCGATGTATCGCGAGGCGCTCGAGACGTTCGACTACATCGTCCGCGAGCAGCGGCCGCTGCGCGAGATGATCGCGGCCGACTATACGTTCCTCGATCGGACGCTGGCGGCCTTCTACGGCATCGACGTCGAGCTGCCGGACGACGGCGGCATGGTGAAGGTCGATGGCGCCGGGCGATTCGACCGGGGCGGACTGCTGCGTTTGGGGGCGGTGCTGACGATCACGTCGGCGCCGCTGCGGACGAGTCCCGTCAAGCGGGGCGACTGGGTGCTGCGCCGCATCCTCGGCACGCCGACGCCGCCACCGCCACCCGATGCCGGGTCGCTGCCGTCGGATCCGGCGAGCTTCGGCGGCCTCACGCTGCGCGAGCGCCTGACCGAGCACAAGCGCAACCCCACGTGCGCGAACTGCCACCTGCGCATCGACCCGCTCGGCTTCCCGCTCGAAGGCTTCGATGCGGTGGGCCGCTCGCGGCTTCGCTATGACGACGGCGTCGAGGTCGACGTACGGGGTGAGTTCGCCGACGCGACGACGATCGAGGGCGCGGCGGGGCTGGCCGCGTACCTGCAGTCGCGCGAGACGCAGGTGCTGAAGACGTTCGCGCGCAAGCTGCTGGGCTATGCGCTGGGCCGCACGATTCTCGCCTCGGACGCTCCGCTCATCGACGAGATGACCAGCGGCGGCGGCGACACGACCTTTGCCGGGATGGCCGTGCGCATTGCGACCAGTCGCCAGTTCCGGTATCACGCGGGCGACAGTGAGCCTGTCGTTCCCGACCCTCCAGCCAGCGCGCCGGCGGCCGTGACCGTCGTCGACGCCCGTTAGAAGGCAGGCCATCATGCAGCAGAAGGCGAATCGCGTTTCTCAGGCGTCGCGGCGACAGTTCCTCCGCGGCATGGGCGTTGCGCTGGCGCTGCCGTGGCTCGAGTCACTGCCGTTCACAGGGCGGTTGAGCGCAGCGGCGGGCACGGCGGCAGGCACGGCG
>QGVF01000142.1 GCA_003242705.1 Acidobacteriota bacterium | reverse complement strand
CGCCGGGGCATGTGCGGCTGGCGGCTCCGGCTGCCGGGCTTTTCTGCCCCTGGCGACCTGTCGGCTGGCCCCGCCCCCCGGTTCTCCGCAATAATGATGGGCGGCCCCTCTATGAGCAGTCTCCCCCACCTGGATAACGTCAACGTCGCCGGGCTCGAGGAAATGCCCACCCCGGCGCAGGTCCGCAAGGACCTGCCGCTGCCGGCCGACGCGGCCAGCACCGTCGCCACCGGGCGCGCCACGATTCAGCGCATCCTGGATCGGGACGACCACCGCCTGATGGTCGTCGTCGGACCATGCTCGATTCACGACCCGGACGCCGCTGTGGAGTACGCCGGGCGCCTGCGCCAGCTGGCCGACGACGTGAAGGACACGCTCTATCTGGTGATGCGCGTGTACTTCGAGAAACCGCGCACGTCGACCGGCTGGAAGGGGTACATCAACGACCCATTCATGGACGACTCGTTCCGCATCGACGAAGGCATCGTGCGGGCGAGGAAGCTCCTGATCGAGTTTGCCCGCATGGGCCTGCCGGCCGGGTCGGAAGCGCTCGACCCGCTCTCGCCGCAGTACCTGGGCGATCTCATCAGCTGGTACACGATCGGGGCGCGGACCACCGAGTCACAGACGCACCGCGAGATGGCCAGCGGATTGTCGGCGCCGGTCGGCTTCAAGAACGGCACCGACGGCAGTCTCGAGACCGCCATCAACGCGATCCGCTCGGCCGGACGGCCGCAGGGGTTCCTGGGCATCAACCAGTCGGGCCGGCCGGCCATCATCCGCACGCGCGGCAACCGCTACGGGCACCTGATCCTGCGCGGCGGCGGCGGCCGCCCCAACTACGACGCGGCGAGCGTGGCGGCGGCCGAAGCAGCGCTGCTGCGGGCCGGACTGCCGCCGAACATCGTGATCGACAGCTCGCACGCCAATTCGCTGAAGGATCACACCCGGCAGCCGGCCGTCTTCCGCGACTGCGTCGAGCAGATCGTCGCCGGCAACCGATCGATCGTCGGGCTGATGGCCGAGTCGAACCTGTTTGCCGGCAACCAGGCCATTCCCGCCGATCTGACCCAGCTCCGCTACGGCGTGTCGGTCACCGACGCCTGCATCGACTGGGACACGACCGAGCAGATGATTCGCGACGCCGCCGACGCGCTCGCGGGACGGCTCGACGGCCGGACGCAGCTGGTCGGCTGACGCAGGTTGCCGTCCGCCCACCGGTCAGTCGGCGACCGGTGTCGCTTCCACCACCTTGCCCGGATTGAGGATGCCGCGCGGATCGAGCGCAGCCTTCAGCCGTCGCATCAGCGCGATTTCCTCCGGCGTCCGGCTGTGCGCGAGGTACGGGCGCCGCAGCGTGCCGATGCCGTGCTCGGCCGCAATCGTCCCCCGCCATTCGCGGACCAAGCCGTACACGAGATCGGTCACCGCGTGTATCGGCACGTCGGCCGGCGTGTGGACGTGCAGGTGGAGGTTCGAATCGCCGACGTGGCCGAAGAACGCCGTACGGCTGTCGGGCCACCGCGCGCGCAGCCGCTCGCGGCATGCCTCGATGAAGGTCCCGATGCGGCGCGTCGGGATGCCGATGTCGTAGCCGAGCGCCGGCCAGCCGAGGCGCGGAAACTCGCCCGACGCGTCGCGCACGTGCCAGAACGGGCGCGCGTCGGCCGCCGAGTGCGCGATGACGGCGTCGGTGACGAGGCGGGCCGCCGCGGCCTCCTCGAGCATGTCGTCGAACTGCTGCGGGTCGCGCACCGGATCGCTGCCGAGCGCCTCGACGAGGACGTAGCCGCTGCGTCCCGGCGCAAGCGGCGCGGGCGCCCCGCCGGCGCCCGTCATCAGTTCGTAGAAGTCGCCCCACAGCAGCTCGAACGCCGACAGTGTCCCGCCGAGCCGGCTCCGCGCATGCTGCAGCAGTCCCAGCACCTGATCGAAGCTGTCGACAGCGCAGAAGGCCGTGCACTGGCTTCGCGGCTGCGGGTGCAGCCGCAGCACCGCGCGCGTCACGATCCCGAGCGTCCCCTCGGAGCCGACGAAGACCTGCCGCAGATCGAAGCCCGCGTTGTTCTTGATCAGCCGGTTGAGCGACGAGATCACGGTGCCGTCGGCAAGGACGACCTCGAGGCCGAGCACCAGGTCGCGCATCATGCCGTAGCGGATGACGCGGTTGCCGCCCGCGTTGGTCGCCACGTTGCCGCCGATCTGGCACGATCCGCGGGCGCCCATGTCGAGGCCGAAGAAGAGGCCGGCCGAGGCGGCCGCGTCCTGAACGACCTGAAGCGGCGTGCCGGCCAGCACTGTCATCGTGGCCGCCGGCTCGTCAATCTCCTCGACGCCGCTCATCAGCTCGAGCGACATCACCACGCCGTCGGACACGGGCGTCGCCCCGCCCGCCAGGCCGGTCCGTCCGCCCTGGACGACGAGCGGCACCCGGGCATGGTGGCAGGCGGCGGCTACGGCCGACACTTCAGTCGTCGTTGCCGGCCGGACGAGCGCGAGCGGCCGGCCGCCCGGCATCGGCACGACCCAGTCGGCCAGGTAGCGATCGTCGATGCGATCGGCAGAAGCGACGCGCCCGGGCCCCACGGCCGCCCGAAGCGCTTCGAGCACCTGCGTCACGGAATCCTCCTCCGGCGCCGATAAGAATATGCGAGCCGGGCCGCGCGGCCGGGCGCGATATTGCAGATTCGCCGACGCGCAGGGATAATCGCCTATTGCCGGTCGACCCGGCGTCCGCCAATGATTCTTCCGAAGTCCAGCCGCCTCACGTCCGAACAGCTCGCCGAGGTCAGCGCCATCGTGCAGGAGTTCGGCTGCCGCGTGCAGCCGATCGTCGGCGAAGTGCGCACGATCTACGCCATCGTGGGCGACGAGCGGAACGAGCTGATGATCAACCGCCTCGAAGGGCTCGACTACGTCGAGCGGATCGACCGCATCCAGTCGCCCTTCAAGCTCATGGACCGCCGGTCGGAGCTGGCGAACGGGCACCTGCGGATCGGCGGCGTCACCCTCGGCGAGGAACTGTTCGTCATTGCCGGACAGTGCACGATCGACCCGAAGCACCCGGAGCTGTTTTTCGAGACGGCCGAGGGCGTCAAGGCGGCCGGGGCGACGGCGCTGCGCGGCGGCGTCTGGAAACCGCGCACGAATCCCTACAGCTTCCAGGGCGACACGCGCTCGCTCGACATCCTCGTCGAGGCCGGCCGCATGACCGGCCTGCCGATCGTGACCGAGGTCATGGAGCCCGAGCACATCGAGCTCGCCCTGAACGCCGGCGTCGACATCCTGCAGATCGGCGCGCGCAACGCGCTCAACTACTCGCTGCTGCGCCAGGTCGGCCGAGCTATCGCCGGGCGCCCGACGGCGGTGCTCCTCAAGCGGAGCCTGCACATGGGCACCATCGCCGAGTTCATCTCGGCGGCCGAGTACATCGTCAACTTCGGCAACCCGAACGTGATGCTCTGCCCGCGCGGGACGGCGCCTGCGCTCGATGGCTACCGCAACCATCCCGACGAGAGCATCACGCCGCTCCTGAAAGAGCGGACCTGGGCGCCGGTCGTTGTCGACCCGTCGCACTCGGTGGGCAAGGCCGCGTACGTCCCGGGCTGTGCCCTGGCGGCCGTCGCCTATGGCGCCGACGGCCTCTGCATCGAGACGCACGCGCAGCCGACGCAGGGCATCGGCGACGACCCGAAACAGTCGCTGACACCGGCCGCTCTGGCCGACGTCATCCGTCAGGCGCGCATCATCTACGAACTTCGCCGGCGCGAGCCGGTCGACGCGCGCAGCTGACGCGTCGCCTGCGCCGCTGCGCGGGCCTTCCCACGCTCGATCGATTCGACATGCTCAGAGACATTCTGCTGCCCGAGCTCGACCACGAAATGGCCAACACCCGGAAAGTGCTCGAGCGCGTTCCGGAAGATCGCGGCGATTTCCAGCCGCACGCGAAGTCGATGACCATGGCCCGGCTGGCGGGCCACCTGGCCGGCATCCCGCGCTGGGGCGTGCTGGCCCTGACGTGCGAGGAAGTGGATCTGGCGCCGAAGGACGGCGCCGGTGCGCCGCCGCCCCTCGAGGCGCCGGCCGCATCACGCGCGGCGATGCTCGAGGCGTTCGACGCCGCGGTCAGGGAGCTGCGCGATCGACTGGCGGAAGTACCCGACGACCTGCTGATGCAGCCGTGGACGCTGAAAAAGGGCGGTCAGGTCGTCTTCACGATGCCGCGGTTGAGCGTACTGCGCCAGCTGCTGCTCAACCACGCGATTCATCACCGCGCCCAGCTCGGCGTGTACCTGCGCCTGAACGACATTCCGCTGCCACCGATCTACGGGCCGACAGCGGACGGCGACGCGTAGATCCCTCGTCGCAGCGTCACCGGACGCAAGGGCGCCTTCCCCGAGAAGAGAACTGCCACTCAGCCCGCAGAGATCCCACCGGGCTGAGTGGCAGGCGAAGCGGATCACCTGGAGTGCCCGTCACATGGACGGAGGCATCAGGTCTGGCTGGGAGTGGTGGACGGCCCCGCTGTCGTCGTGGCTCCTGAACCGGCTCCCTGGGCGAACGCCTTCTGCGCGCTGGCGGTCAGCGTCAGTATGACCGGAACGCCCGCAGCGAGCGTGCGCAGCACCGCACGACGCCGCAGCGCGGCGGTGTCAGGAGCGATGGTCTGTTCGGCGAGGCCGATAGCGACCAGCTGATCGAGCGTCCGGCGCACCGTCGAGACGTCGACCGGTCCCCCGGCCTCCGACAGCATGCGGGCGATCTCCTCTACTCCGGTCGGTTCGTCGCAGCACTCCCACACAGCCACGGCGGCGGCATTGAGCGAATGCGCTGCCTCGGTCTCCGTATCGAAGACGGCAGCCGAGCCGTCGGGCAGGCGCTCTACCAGGAATCGTGGCGACTGCACTGCTTTGTACGCGGTCTCCATCCTTCTTTTCTCTCCTGTCCTCGCCCGCCGTCGCCTCACAATCGTGCAGTCCCCTCCGGCAGGCGGATTCGCTACAGCGTGAACTCTCCCGTCTCGTGCGGCGCCATGCCCGGCTGCGTCGCAACAGCCGGTCGCACGAGCAGGACCTCCGCCTGGAACCGATACGCGTAGAACTGATCGATGCCCTTGTACGTCTCGAGCCAGAGGGCCATCTCGGATGGCCGCGCGGGCAGTTCTTCGAGCAGGCGGTTGTAGACCGTGTGATTGTAGGCGATCGCGTGTGTACACGTCAGCCCGCGAGGAATCTCGAGATGCCGGCAGCCGGGCAGCAGAGGATACGTCTGCCCCCACCGATGTCCGCCGAGATACAGCAGATCCCACGCCCGATCCTGAAGCTCATGCAGACTGGCGGCGAGATCGGCCACAGCCGTCGGCGAGAACCGTACGTCGTCTTCGAGCACGAGGACGTTCCGCAGGCCCTGCCATCGTGCTTCCTCGAGGATGGCGCGATGCGACAGGGCGCACCCCACGTGGTGGTTGTCCGGTGTCTCCACGGCCGGGACCCGACGCACGCTGCCGCTGAAACACAGGCCCACGCGGGCGAGTTGCTCCTGCAGCGCCTGCCAGCGATCGGCCTGCCGATCGAGATTGATGCAGTAGATGGCATCGAAGAACGCAAACGGCCCCGACCGTTCGACCCTGACGGCCTCGACGACCTCGTCGACGTCTTCCGGCGGCATGCGCGTGCGGAAGTGTTCGACCGCCGGCCCCGGATCGTCGCCCAGCTCATGCGCGATGAGCAGATAGTTGCGCAGCCGTTCCCTGAGAACGTTCGGGTACGGCACACCAGCCGGCCGACCGAACCGGTGAAGCCAGCGGAAGAACGGCAGACACAACGTCCGCCCGCCTGCGCGGCGCACGCGCTCGTGAACGTAGCCTTCCTCGCCACCGAAGCCCCCGAGCTTTCGATTCAAGCCCGGCCAGGCTTCGCGGCGGCAGGCGAACACGCCGAGCCCCTGCATGGGGACCTCGAACGGCGGCCCCTCCGGATCCCGCGCCCTCTCGTCGGTGCTCCAGCGGCCCCACATGGCGTCGGACCAGGTCGGTTCGAAGTGAGACGACACGCTCGTGCCGCTGTCATTGACGAGCGGTCCCTGGAGCAGGTCGTTCGTATCCGGGTGTTCGTCGATGTAGGCGAGGAGCCTGGCGAGCACGCCCGGGGGAAACATCACGTGAGAGTCCATACAGAGCACGAAGTCCGACGTGCTGATCCGGAAGAGCAGGTCGCGCGTCGCCGTCCCCACCATGCTCC
Source organism: Acidobacteriota bacterium (assembly GCA_003242705.1). Lineage (GTDB taxonomy): Bacteria > Acidobacteriota > Vicinamibacteria > Vicinamibacterales > SCN-69-37 > SCN-69-37. The sequence continues at coordinate 1,676 of QGVF01000142.1, read as the reverse complement.
GGTACGGGAAGTAGTGACACTCGGGCAGCTGCGCACAGAGGCGCGCGACCGGTTCGGCGTGAACCCCGGTCGGGTGGTTGTCGATGACGAGAAAATTGACGTGCTCGAGGACTTCGGGGTGATAGAGGCGGATCGCCTGAAGCGAGAAGTACACGCCGTCAAAGTCATCGTAGGTGCACATGCCGATCGTCAGCCGGCGCGGCTCCATCGCCGGCGGCGGAACCGGCGCGGCCCCCACGACCAGGCGACGATCCAGCATCCGCGTTGCACGTTCGTAGAACGGCGACGATCTGGCGACCTGTTTCAACACCCCGATCAGGCCGTCGGTGCTCCACGATGTCTCGTTCAGCGGTGCTTCCACGTTCCCGATTCCGTCACTGTGCGAGCAGCGCCAGGAGCGGCTCGACGGCCGCCTCGGCGTCTCCACGCCGTCCCCGGTAGACCCGTGCCGTACGCAGTGCGCGCATGGCCGCAGTGACCGTACGGTCGTCGTCGCGAACGACGCGCGGCGTGTTCTGCAGCAGGTAGAGCAGGCCTTCGCTCGACGGGACACGTTCGAGCCACAACTCCGCCTCGTCGCTGTACCGAAGCGCCGCGATGGCAGACACGCGAGCCGGGGACGAGGCGATTGACGCGGTCAGCCGCGTCGCCGGCACAGCCGTGCGCGCTTCGGGTTCACTGCCAGGCACGCGCAGCAGCAGCGGCCGCGCATACGGATGCACCCGTCCGTCGCCGTCGAGCAGGGCGTATTCGTCCGAAAGGTAGGCGGCGCCCCGGGCGATCAGTGCCGCCACGAGCGACGACTTGCCCGTCCGGCTCATGCCCGGGATGAGCAGTGCGCGGCCGTCAAGCGCCACGGCACCGGCGTGAATCGGAGCGTACGGCGTCCGCTCCAGAAGGTAGTCGTCCAGCCGGGTCTGCAGCTCGACCACCAGGGCCGTCGCGTTCCGCCCGTGCCAGACCGAATCCGGCCCGGTCAGGATGAAGCATCCGCTGGCATCAGGACCGTCAAGCTCGAACAGCGCGTTGCCGGTGACGGTTCCCGGAAGACACCACGGTCCGTAGAACTCATGGAGCAGTTCCACGGTCGCGTCCGTCCGACACGACACGGCAACTGCGTCATCCGCGGGAAGTCGAAGAAGGAACCGGGCCGTCACGTCTGCTGTGTCGAAGGCGCGCCTCGACTCCAGCAGAAGCGCCCATCGATCGCCGAGACAACGCCTGCCGCCCGCCCCGCGGAACGGCGACGCCGGCTCGAGACCACCTGTTGGTCTGAAGATTCTTACACGGCGCGGTACAGCTGTCGATGGCGTGGCGCACACGCACCACGCGTCATGCATCGACGCCCGTCTCGCAGCACTCCTGCACGGCCGCCGCGACGGCACAGGCGGCCTGTCCTTCCTTGCCCCTTCTCACCCCTCCTTCTGCTCTCGGCTGTCCCAGCATCACGGTCATTACAGCCGGCGCCGGCAACTCGCTGGAGCTGCCGGCGCAGGTGCCTTCGACCGAGCAGAGACGGCCCCCGATGCGCATCGACAGGTTCGGGTCAGTCCCCGGGGAGCGGCGTTATTATGTCATCGGCGTGGTGCTGGGAGGCAGCGGTGTCGCCGGGGTTGTGCCCGGGGCAACGGGCTGCCCGCGGGGACATACGGGGATCCCGCCCCCCTGATCCCCCC
>QGVF01000022.1 GCA_003242705.1 Acidobacteriota bacterium | reverse complement strand
TCCGCCGACACCCGATATCTCCCCCTTTTTTTTGTTCGGAACCGTAGATTGTTTATAGCGCGGAGCAGCCGGTAGCACATCGACGGATCGGGCTTGATGAGCTCGGCCAGCTGGTGCACCGAGAGGTTCGGATCGTTCAGCGCGCGCAGCAGACGCAGCTGCGCCAGCTGCTGCGCGGGCACGTTGCGGCCTTCCTTGATGGCGGGACGACCGAAGAAGCTGCCCTGGAAGTAGTGGTAGCCCTCGGCCACGGCCTCCTGGAACCGATCGGGCGTCTCGACGTGCGTGGCCACGAGCTCGACGTGTGACGGCGCGCCGGCCACCAGGCGCCGTCGCTCGGCCTGCGTCGGGATGTCGACGAAGTCGATCCGGAGATGTGTGGCAAGCGCGAGCATTTCGGCGTTGGCGGCCACCAGCAGGTACGAATCGAGGGCCAGGCCGTAGCCTTCGCGGCGGAGCGCTTCGCACGCGGCGACGACCGCCGCGTCGGCTTCGATGTCGGCGCCGATGCCGAAGATGACTGACGACGTTGGAAGCCCCGGCGGGATGCCGTCGAGCAGGAACTGCCGGCTGACGTTGATCACGGCACGCCGCCCGCCGGTCAGCGCATCGAAACCAATCGCCAGCACGCCGTCGGTCAGGATGCGCGCCGTCGCGCGGTCGTCGGACACGGCGCGGCGGACCGCGTGCGCGGACGGATCGCGATGCAGCAGCTCATAGCCGAAGACGCGGCCGGTGCGATCGAGGATCGGTTGACGGGCAACGAAGACGCGCGGCGATGTGGACGGGACGCTCGACATGACGACACGCGACCGATCGGGCGGCCGCGCCGGATCAATCGGCCGGGCCCGGGGAACCTTCAGCCAGGCGTCACCCGGTTCACGGCTGACGCGCTGCCGGGCTGGCCTCGATCGGCCGTCTTGGGCTAAGATGCCGTGTTGCCACGTGGTGAGCGTAGCTCAATGGTAGAGCATCGGCTTGTGGCGCCGGTGGTTGCGGGTTCGATTCCCGTCGCTCACCCCATCCTCCCCCCCACTCTGAACATTCCGCGCACGGCTACAGCTTTCCGACCCCTTGCACGATCGGTCGTGCCGTGAGAGGCTTCGCGCCATGCATCGGAGGGACTTCATCCGGACGTCCGGCGCGATGGCCGGACTGGCGGTCTGGCCGACGGCCGCGGCCGGGCGCATCGAGCCGCCACGCCGGCAGAGCGATCGACTGATGAAGATTGCGCTCACGCCTGGCAGCATCGGCGTGAGCGTGGACAACCAGCTCGAGCTCAACGCGCTGGCCCATCGGCACCGGTACGAGGCGGTCGAGCCACGCGCGGCCGAGCTGGCGCGCATGAGCCCGGCGCAGCTCGAGGAAGTCCTGACCGACCTCCGCGATCGCCATCTCGAATGGGCCGCCGCGAGCCTGCCCGTGAACTTCCGCGACGACGAGGCCGTGTTCCGGAAGGAGCTGGCGGCGCTGCCGGCCATCGCGGCCGGCCTCCAGCGGGCCGGCGTCACCCGCGTCGGCACGTACCTTCCGCAGAGCAGCGCCACGCTCACCTACCGGCGGCACTTCGACCTGATGACGACGAGGCTGCGCGAGGTGGCGATCATCCTCCGGGATCACGGCCTGCGGCTCGGCCTCGAGTACATCGGCACGCAGCGCTCCCTGGTCGCCCGGCGCTTCCCCTTCATCCACACGCTGGCCGAAACCCGCGAGCTGATTGCAGCCATCGGCACCGGCAACGTGGGACTCGTGCTCGACACCTGGCACTGGTACACGGCCGGCGAGACGGCCGACGAACTGCGTGAGCTGTCGAACACCGACGTGGTGAGCGTCGACCTGAACGACGCCCCCGACATCGAGCTGCGCGACCTGCGCGACAACCGGCGGGAGCTGCCCGGGGCCACCGGCGTGATCGACGTGGCGGCGTTTCTGGGAGCGCTGCGGGCCATCGGGTACGACGGCCCGGTCCGTCCCGAGCCATTCAACCAGGCCGTCAACGCCATGGACAACGACCTGGCGTGTGCGGTGGCAGGCGACGCGCTGTACCGGGTCGTCGATCCGGCTGCGCCTTCGGTTCTATAATCGCCCGGTGCAGCCGCCCCCATCGCCAGACGCGCTCGGCGATCCGATCTACGAGATTTTCTACGGGTTCACCGAGCAGCCGTTCGCGATCACGACCGACCCCAGGTTCTTCTACCTGAGTGCGTCGCATCAGCGGGCCTACACCGAGCTCCTCAACGGGCTCCGCCGCCGCGAAGGCCTGCTCATGATCACCGGCGAGACCGGCACGGGCAAGACGACGCTCTGCCGCGCCGTGCTCGATGCGCTCGGCGACCGCACGTTCTCGGCGATCATCCTCAACCCGTACATGACCGGCGCCGAGGTGCTGCGCATCATCCTGCGCGACTTCGGCCTGGTCTCGCACGAGGAGCTCCGCCGCGGCGGGCTGGCCACGGCCGACGTGCCGCAGCTGCTCGATACGCTCGAGTCGTTCCTGCGCTCGCTCGTGCCGCTCGGCAGCCAGGCGGTGCTCGTGCTCGACGAAGCGCAGTCGCTCACGCCCGCCGTGCTCGATCAGGTGCGCGTCCTGACGAGCCTCGAAGATCACGGCCGCCGCCTGCTGCAGGTCGTGCTCTGCGGCCAGCCGTCGCTGCTCGAGACGATCAAGGCCGACGCCCTGCTGGCACTCAACGAACGCATCACACGACGCGTCGAGCTGACGGCGCTGCCGCCCGAGGAAATCCCGGGGTACATCCAGCATCGGCTGGGCGTCGCGGGCGGCTCCGGTGTCGTCCGCTTCGACGCGGCGGCCATGCAGGCCATCGCCGATCTGTCGCGCGGCCTGCCGCGCCGCATCAACGTGCTCTGCGATCGCGCGCTGCAGGAAGGGCGGATCGAAGGCGCCACGACGATTACCGGTGAGCTGGTGAAGCGCGCGGCGCGGGCCCTGGCCGGCGTGCACGATCCGCTGCCGGTCGTCCCCGAGCCGAAACCGACGCCGGCAGCCGCGCCGGTCCCGCCCCCGCCGCCTGTCGCGGCCCCCGTCAGCACGCGCCCGACGACAGCCGACACGCCGTCGTCCGCAGGACCTGCGTCCAGGGTGCCGCCATCGGCACGGCCGGCAGCCGCGACACCCGCGACGGAACCGTCGGCCGGGTCGCCAGCGCCGGCTGCGCCACAGGTCTCGGGATACGGGCCGGCGACGACGCATCCGCCGATGCCCGTCGGCGGGACGCGGCCCGATCTGGCCGCGCCGCCATCCGATCGCGTCGTCTCACGCGCGGCGGAGGCGCCTGCCACGCGCGCAGAGACGCCCGCAGATTCCCAGGCCGAAACCGTCCGCCTGCCCGTCGCGGCATCGCCACTCGCCCGCCCGCCCTTACCGGGCCCGCCGGCAAAGAGCGACATCGGCGACGTCACGGAAGTCTTCCGCTCTGAACCGGACGCTCCAGTCAGCGAGCCGGCGCGGCCCTCGGCTTCGCCCGCGTCGTCGGCCGGCGCGGATCAACCTGCGGCGCCGGTCGCTCCGGCCGGTGCAGCGATGCCGGGTACGGCGTCGGGCGCGTCGGCGGCTCCGGCCGCGACGACTGTGCCGTCGCAGCCGTCGACGGCCACACGGTCCGTCGCCGCTGGAGTTGCCGCTACCGCTGCGGCCGCTGCGGCAGTTGCGCGAAGCGGGGCATCCGCGGCCTCCGCGAGCGACGCATCACCGTCGGCGACTGGCGCGAAGGCGGCGGAAGCCGTGGCGACAAGTGCCGAGCCTGCGGCCGGGATGTGGTCGAGTCCAGGCGCCACGTCCCCCGCAGAGTCAGCCGACAGGTCCGACACGTCGTCGGCAGAGGTCTTCACGAGCTTCGGCGTCGAAAAGCCGAGGGAAGGCGCGCTGGCGCGCCGGCTTGCGCTCGCGGCAGCGGTCGTCGTGATCGTTGGAGCAATCGGGTACGTGGCCTGGTCGTGGGACGTGCACGACGACGGCGCCCTGTCGGCTGCGCCCGTGCCGCCGCGACCGGTGCTCGATCGCGGCACGCCGCTCGGTCCGCGACCGGTGCCGGCCCCCGAGGAAGTCGACGCGATTTTCAGGATCCGGCTGCGACCGTGGAGCCCGCTGCGCGAGACGCCCGACGACGCGGTGCCGGTCGTCGACACGCCGCCGGAAGCGGCCATGCCGATTGCGCCGCTGCCGTGAGGTGACGCCCTTCAGCGGGCGCGCCGCTTCGGGGCGGCCGTGCGTCCGTTCCGCGCGGCGCGCGGGCGCGTAATCTTCGCCGTCTTCTTCTTCTCGGCCGACACGCGCTCGAGGCTCTGTCGGAGCGCTTCCATGAGGTTGACCACCTTTGGCGGCGCCTCTTCCTCGGTCTCGACCACGTCCTCGCCCGCGATCTTGGCGTCGATCACGCGTCGGAGCTCGGCCTGGTACTCGTCGCGGTACTGCGTCAGGTCGCCCTCGCCCTCGAAGCTGCTGATCACCTGCTTCGCGAGCTTCACCTCTTCGGGCCTGACCGACTTCGGCACCAGCTTCAGCTCGTCGATGGCGCTCATCGCGCGCACCTCCGACGCCTGACGGAGCGTGAACATGACCAGGCCGGCCTCGCGCGGCTGGATCGCCACCAGGTACTCGCGCCCGTAGAGCGCCAGCTTGCCGATGGCAGCGCGGCCGGCCATCCCTTCCCGCATGACCGCGAACGCCTCGGCGGCCACCTGCCCGTCGGGCGCCAGGTAGTACGGGCGCTCGACGTAGATCGGGTCGATGGTCGAGGCGTCGGCAAACTGCATCACGTTAATCACTCGCGTCGAGGCGGGACGGACCTTCGCGATGTCTTCCTCTTCGAGCGTGACGTAGCGCCCCTTCTCGAACTCGTAGCCCTTCACGATATCGGCGTTCGAGACCTCGACCTCGCAGGTCGGACACCACTTCTTCTGCTGGATGCGGGTCCCGCACTCGCGGTGCAGCTGGTTGAAGCTGATGGTCGCCGCCGGGTCGGTTGCCGGGAAGACGCGAATCGGGATGTTGACCAGGCTGATCTTGAGGTGTCCCTTCCAGGTTGCTCGTGCCGCCATCGTGCGTCTCCCCTGCGCCTCGGGCCGGGCCCGATCCGGCGCCGTTACCTGCTATCGGCCCGGACGCCGGGGATCGACACCCCCGGACGCTCAGGCCTGCTCGACATAGTCGACCACCATCCGGCCGAGCAGCCGCATCCCGACCGCGATCGCGCTGTCGTCGGCGCGGAAGGTGGGCGTGTGGTGGTTGCCCGACGTCGTGCCGGGCGCCAGGGTACCCAGGTGAAGGAAGAGGGCCGGGACCTCGCGGGCAAACCAGCCGAAGTCCTCGGCGGCCATCCAGGGGAGCTTCTGATGGACGTTCTCACGCCCGACCGCCGCCTCGAGCGACGGCATCATGCGGGCGAGCAGCGCCTCGTCGTTCACGTTGACGGGATTCCTCCGGATGTACTCCAGCTCGTACTGGCCGCCGGCCGCCCGGGCGATGCCGTCGAGAATCTCGTGGAACCGCTGTTCGACCCGGTCGCGCACCGCCTCGTCGAACAGGCGCACCGTGCCCTCGAGCACCACCTCGTCGGGCCCGATGTTGTCGCGGACGCCACCGTGGAACTTCGTGACGGAAATGACACTCGGCTCGTACGGCGAAAGCGTTCGCGAGCGGATCGTCTGCAGCGCGAGCACCGCCTGCGCCCCCATCACGATCGGGTCGACACCCAGGTGCGGCCAGGCGGCATGGGCTGAGCGGCCGACGAGCCTGATACGGAAGTTGTCGCTCGACGCGTTGGTCGGCCCCGGCGTATAGCCGACCGTGCCGACGGGCATCTCGCTGTCGGTGTGCAGGCCGAAGATGGCCGACGGCCGGATCTCGTCGAAGACGCCCTCGTTGAGCATGAGCCAGGCGCCGCCGGTTTCGCCGGCCGGCGCCCCCTCCTCGCAGGGCTGGAAGACGAACAGCACCGTGCCGGCAAGCCGGTCGCGGCGCGGTGCAAGCACCGTCGCCAGGCCGAGCGCCACGGCCATGTGCACGTCGTGGCCGCAGGCGTGCATGACCCCGACCTCCTGTCCGTCGACGATGGCGCGCTCGGTGGAACGGTACGGCAGGTCGGTTTCCTCGGTGACCGGCAGCGCGTCCATGTCGGCGCGGACGGCCACGACCGGGCCGGGCCGCCGGCCGCGCAGAATGCCGAGCACGCCCGTGTGCGCAATCCGCTCGCGCACCTCGATGTCGAGCTCGCGCAGGTGGCGCGCAATGAGCTCGGCCGTCCGGAACTCGCGATTCGACAGCTCCGGGTACCGGTGCAGGTGATGGCGAATCGCGACGATACGCGGCTCGACCTCACGAACGGCGGCATCGAGCTCGCCGACGAGCGACGGACGGGCGGGGGACGGCTTCGGCACGGAACGCTCCAGAACGGTGATCTTACTCCCGCGCGCACGCCGTTCGTGGTATGAGTCGACATGCCCGTGGGCCTGCCGGAAAGGAGAACGACACGGATGGCTCGATGGTGTATCGGAGCCCTGCTGATCGTGTGTACGGCCCTTGCCGGCCCGAGTGCGCAGCAGCCGCCGGTCTTCCGCGGCGTCGAAGACGTCGTACGGCTCTTCGTGACCGTGAGCGACCGCAACGGCCGGCTCGTCACCGACCTGACCGCCGACCAGTTCGAGGTCCGCGACAACGGCCGCCCGCAGCCGATAACGCTGTTCGACAATTCGCCGCAGCCGATCGAGCTCGTCGTCATGCTCGACGTGTCGGGCAGCATGGTGGGGAACCTGCCGCTGCTGCGCGCGGCGTCGACGGCCCTGTTCGAGCGGCTCAACCCCGCCGACCGCGTGCGCATCGGCACGTTCGGGCGCGAGGTCGAGATCAGCGACGACTTCACGAACGACATCGCCGCGCTCGCGGCCGCATTGCCCGACGTCATCGAACCGGACGCGCCGACGCCGCTCTGGCAGGCGCTCAGCCGGGCGATCGACGCCTTCGACAGCGGCAGTGAAGCGCGGCGCGTCGTCCTGGTCCTGAGCGACGGGCGCGACAGCGGCGTGTGGGGCTTCCGCAACCGGCAGGTCAGCCAGGTCGAAGTGATCGAGAGGGCGCGCGATCGCGACGTGATGATCTACGCCATCGGCATGTACAGCCGCGGGCCGCGGCCCCCGATCGGCGTCGGCCGCGGCGCCATGCAGTCGTACCTGGCCGCTGACATGCCCGATCCCGGCCTTGCACGCGTGGCCGAACATTCGGGCGGCGGCTATCGGGAACTGCGCGCGAGCCACGATCTGGCGGCCGCCTTCACGGAAGTCGCCGACGAGCTGCACCGGCAGTACCTGATCGGCTACGACCTCCCGGCGCGCGACGGCAAGGTCCACGAGGTCGACGTGCGGGTCAAGGAGCGCGGGCTCACGACGCGCGCCCGGAAGGAATACCGGGCGCCGCACGCGGCACCATCCGACCCGGCGCACCCATGATGGTCCGTTGGCGCGAACCGATGTCAAACGTCCGGCCGATGCTCGCCTCGCTCAGCGAGCCGCCGGTCACCGGTCACGGCCTCGTCTACGAACCCAAGTACGACGGCATCCGCGCGCTGGCGGCCATCGAGGTCGACGCGAAGAAGAACGTGCGCGTCGCCCTCTACTCCCGCAACGGTAACGAAAAGCACGCGCAGTTCCCGGCCATCGCGAAGGCGCTCGAGCAGCTGGGCCGCCGCGCGGGACGCCCGCTCCTCATCGACGGTGAAATCGTCGCCGTCGACGAGGACTGGCGTCCGCTGGGTTTCCAGCACATCCAGGGCCGGATCCACCTGACCGACCCGAAAGCGATCCTCGACGCCGAACGCGCCCAGCCGGCCGTCTTCATCGCGTTCGATCTGCTCCGCGACGGAAAGGAGGATCTGCGCAGCCTGCCGTACGCCGCGCGACGCCTCCGCCTGCAGAAGGTCGTACCCCGCACGCGCAGCCGCCGGCCGATCGTCCTGCTGAGCGAGATTGCCCTCGAGGACGGCCGCGAGATGCTCGCGCGCGCGCGCCGGGAAGGCTGGGAGGGCCTGATCGTCAAGGACGGCAGTTCGGTGTACCGCTCAGGCCGCCGCACGCCGGCGTGGCGCAAGCTCAAGCTGCTCGCCGAACAGGAGTTCGTCGTCGGCGGCTGGACCGAGCCGCGGCAGTCGCGCAAGTACTTCGGATCGCTGCTGCTCGGCTACTACGACGACGACAGGCTGGTGTGGGCCGGACACGTCGGCACGGGCTTTACGGCCGACGACCTGGAACGCATCGCGGCGCTGCTGGCGCCGCTCGAACGCCGCACGAGCCCGTTCAGCGGCCCGGTGAAGGCGATGGAAAAGCCCCACTGGGTCGAGCCTCGGCTGGTCGTGCAGGTGCGCTTCACCGAGTGGACGAGCGAGGGCCTGCTGCGCCAGCCCGTCTTCCTTGGTCTGCGCGATGACAGGAAGCCGCGCGACGTCGTGCGTGAAACCGGTGGACCCGCTGCCCGGCCGCCGGTCGTCCCGGCAAAGACCGGCCGCTACCGCAAGCGCCCGGTGCACCGCGTCGACCCGGCCGCCGACGGTTCGGTCGTCGATCAGCTGCTCGCGCTCGAGGAAGCCAGGAAGGACGGCGACCTGCTGCTGCCGAACGGCGACCGCCTGCGCGTGACGAACCTTTCGAAGGTCTTCTGGCCCGACCTCGGGATCACCAAGGGCGAGCTGCTGCGCTATTACGCGACGGTTGCCGACCTCATCCTGCCGGTCGTGGCGGATCGACCGCTCGTGATGCGGCGGTTCCCGAACGGCGTGACGCGCCATGCCTTCTATCAGCAGAAGCATCCGGAGACGCCGCCGCCCGGCGTGCGGCGCGAGATCCTGCCGCCCGAGGCCGATCCGCCCGACAAGGACGGGCCGCGCGAGCGGCTCATCGGGGGATCGCTCACGACGCTGCTCTACATGACGCAGCTCGCGGCCATCTCGCAGGATCCGTGGTTCTCGCGCGTCGACGATCCCTTTCACCCCGACTACGCGGCCATCGACCTCGATCCCGGCGACGGGACCAGTTTCCGGACGGTGCTCGAGGTGGCCCGGCTCGTCAAAGCCGAGCTGGATCGCTACCGGATTCCGGCCGCCCCGAAAACATCGGGGGCAAGCGGGCTGCACATCTACATCCGGCTGCCGCCCGGCACGACCTACGAGACGGCACAGCTGCTCTGCCGGCTCATCGCGACGACGGTCGCCGAGGCGCACCCGCGCATCGCGACGGTGGAACGCCCGGTGAAGAAGCGGCGACGCGGCACCGTGTACGTCGACTTCCTGCAGAACATCCTCGGCAAGACGCTGGCAGCCGCGTACTCGGCGCGGGCGAGCGAGTACGCGGGCGTGTCGACGCCGCTGACGTGGAAGGAAGTCGCCGACGGCATCGACCCGCGCGATTTCACGATCCGCACCGCACCGGACCGCTTCCGTCGCGTGGGCGATCTGTGGGGCCGGTTCCTGAAGGGCCGTCCGGTCGACCTGCGGGCGATCATCGAGCGCGCCTCCGCCGCAGCGGGCTGAACCGCCGCGGCCTCCGGACGTGCCCGCCCGACGAGGCCGCGCGGCCGACGGGTCCGGCATCGCGCTTCGTCGTCCGGTATGATTGCGGTCCGTGGCTTCGTCCTTCCAGCTCGGCTCCGACGTCCTCTTCGAACGCGACCTGCTGCGCGACCGCACGATCGGTCTCGTCTGCAACCCGGCGTCGATCAACGCGCGTTTCGAGCACGTGGTCGATCGTGCCGAGGCGGCGGGCGTGCGCGTGGGCGCCATCTTCGGCCCGCAGCACGGCTTCCGCGCCGACCTGCAGGAGAACATGATCGAGTCGGCGCACGCCGAGGATCGCCGGCGCCGCATCCCGATCTATTCGCTCTACAGCGAGACCCGCGAGCCGACCGCGGAGATGCTCGAAGGCCTCGACGCCCTCGTCATCGACCTGCAGGACGTCGGGACGCGCATCTACACCTACATCTACACGATGGCCAACTGCCTGCGCGCCGGTCGCCGGCACGGCGTGCCGGTCATCGTATGCGACCGGCCGAACCCGATCGGCGGCGTCGCCGTCGAAGGGCCGATGCTCGAGCCGGGGTTCGAGTCGTTCGTCGGCCAGTTTCCGATCCCCATGCGGCACGGGATGACGATCGGCGAGCTGGCGCGGCTGTTCAACGAACATTTCGGGATTGGCGCCAAGCTCGAGGTCGTCGCCATGCCGGCCTGGCGACGCGAGAGTTACTTCGATGAAACCGGGCTGCCGTGGGTGCTGCCCTCACCCAACATCCCGACGCTCGACAGCGCCATCGTCTATCCGGGCACGGTCCTGTTCGAGGGCACCAACGTCTCGGAGGGACGCGGGACCACGCGGCCGTTCGAGCTGGTCGGCGCCCCCTGGATCGATCCCGAGACGTTCGCCGCGCGCATGAACGCGCGCGGCCTGCCGGGCGTCTACTTCCGGCCCGCGCTGTTCGAGCCGACGTTCCACAAGCACGTCGGCACGCCCTGCGGCGGCTGCCAGCTGCACGTCACCGACCGCCGCAGCTTCCGTCCGGTCGAGACCGGCGTCGCGCTGCTGCAGACGTTCCGCACCATGGGACCCGACCACTTCGCATGGCGCGAGCCGCCGTACGAGTACGAATACCTGCTTGCACCCATCGACATCCTGTGCGGATCGTCGGAAGTCCGCGAACGGCTCGAGCTGGGCGACGATGCCGCCGACATTGCGGCGGGATGGCGGGAACCGGTAGCGGCCTTCAACGAGATTCGTTCCCGGTTCCTGATCTACTGACGCGAGGTTCCCGTGCGCAGGACCCAGCCAGAGCCCGACGAGCGATTCGAGCAGAACATCGTCATTGCCGCGACGCCGGCCACGGTCTTCGAGTGCTTCTTCCGCCCGGAAGCGCTGCGGGCCTGGTGGCAGGTCGTCCGCTCGGTGACGACACCGGTCGCGCTGGGTGTCTACGCCGTGGAATGGGCGCCGACGCCGTACCGCGACGACGTGCTCGGCACGCTCGGCGGTGTCTTTCACGGCACGGTGGTCGAAGTGCGGCCCGGGCACCAGTTCCTGGTGGCCGATGCCTACTGGGTCCCCCCGCAGGGCGAACCGATCGGGCCGATGGTCTTCGAGGTGACGTGCCGGCCCGATCCCGAAGGCTGCCGCCTGCACGTGCGGCAGGACGGCTACGAACCGTCGCCGCGCTGGCGCCGCTACTACGCGGTGACCGCGCGGGGCTGGCAGGTGTCGCTCATCGCGCTCAAACGGTACGCCGAAGACAGCGGCTCCTGAGAGCCGGCGACCGCGGCGTCGCGACGCTGTTTCCGCGCTCCGATCGCCACACCCGACGCGCCTGCCCCGCCCCGGGGCGGCAGCAGCACGCCGCTTCAGACGCGCTCGACGTGCACGAAGTTGATGTTCTCGTGTCCGAGTGTCGAGTGCGCCGATACGAACACGATCACCTCGCCCTCCGACACGTACTTGCCCGCCAGCAGGTAACGGCGCACGGCGCCGATGGCGCGATGGTTGGTCACGACCGGCGTCACGCCCCAGAGCACGGCGAAACTCGCGGCCACGGATCGTTCCGGGGTCACGGCAAGGATGCGCGCCGACGGCCGCATCGCGGCGAGCAGGTGTGCGGTCTTGCCGGCGCGCGTCATGGCGACGATAGCGGTCGCGCCGACGCTGTCGGCGAGCGCCACGGCCGCTTCGCACAGGGCGCGGCTGTGCGCGCTCCAGTGCGCGTTCTGCGGCACGATGCGCTCCGATCCGGTGTGCGCCTTCTCGGTCTCCCGGATGATCGAGTCGAGCACCTGGACGGCGCGCACCGGATAGAGCCCGGCGGCCGTCTCGCCGGCGAGCATGATCGTGTCGACGCGCTCGGCCACCGCGTGCGCCGCGTCGGTCACCTCCGCGCGCGTCGGTCGCGGCTCGGTGCGCATCGATTCGAGCACCTGGGTCGCGAGGATCACCGGCACGCCGCGGTGGCGCGCCATCTGGACGATGCGCCGCTGCACGGCCGGCACCTGCTCGAGCGGGATCTCGACGCCCAGGTCGCCGCGCGCGATCATCAGGGCGTTCGCCACTTCGAGAATCTCGTCGATCCGCTCGATCGCCTGCGGCTTCTCGATCTTCGCGACGAGGGGGATGTTCGGGGCGCCCGCCTCGGCAGCCGCCTGCCGGGCATCGACGAGATCCTGCGCCGACTGGACGAAGCTGACGGCCACCATGTCGACACCCATCGCGATGCCGGCCACCAGATCGGCGCGGTCCTTCCCGGTGAGCGCCGAGGTCCGCAGCGTGGCCGTCGGCACGTTGATCCCCTTCGACGACGTCAGCACGCCGCCGGCAAGCACGCGCGCCGTGATGCGATCGGCCGTCACGCTCTCGACATCGAGCTCGAGCCGCCCGTCGTCGATGAGCAGGCGATCGCCGGCGTCGACCGATGCGAACAGCGCCTCGAAGCTGCACGACACCCGGCCGCTGCCGCCGACGAAGTCGCCCCGCTCGATGGTCAGCAGCGAGCCTGCCTCGAGCGTCATTGGCCCGGCGAGCCGGCCGGTGCGGATCTTCGGACCGCTCAGGTCCTGCAGGATCGTGGTGTCGCGGCCGGCCGCCTCGGAAACCTCACGGATGCGGCGACACAGCTCGGCATGTTCGCTGTGCGTGCCGTGCGAGAAGTTCAGGCGGAAGGCGTCGACGCCGGCCGCGAGGAGCGCGGCGATGACGTCGGCCGACTGCGAAGCGGGACCTATCGTGGCGAGGATGCGTGTCCGTCGCATGCGGCACGAGCGTACAATCCCCGTGAGCGCCCGTGCAAACGACCGGCGCCGGAAAAGGAAGAATCATGCAGGAACCGTCGATGCCGCCGGCGCCGGCCGGCCAGGGGGGCGCCGTGCCGCCGCGGTCGCCGTCGTGGACGATCGTCGTACCGCTTCTCTGTCTTGCCGCGACCGTCGGGCTGTGGTGGCAGGTGCGCTCCGAACTGGCGGTCATCCGGGCCGAGCAGCGGGAGCTCGCCGAGTTCGTCGATGCCGTGCGCGGCAGCACGTCGCTCGACGTCTCGGGCGACCCGGCGCTCGGTGCCGACGAGGCCGTCGTCACGCTGATCGAGTTCTCGGACTACGAGTGCCCCTTCTGTATCCGCCACTTCACGCAGACGATGCCCGAGATCAACGAGAAGCTGATCGAAACGGGGCGCATCCAGTACGTCTTCCGTGACTTCCCCATCGAGCAGCTGCATCCCGACGCCGTGCTCGCGCATCAGGCCACGCGCTGCGCGGCCGAGCAGGGGCGGTTCTGGGAGCTGCACGTGCGGATGTTCGGCCCGGCCGGCACACACACGATGGAGCAGATCGAGGCACACGCGCGCGAGGCCGGCGTCGAGCTGGACCCGTTCCGCGAATGCGTCGCGAGCGCCCGGACACTGCCCGCCGTGCGCGACTCGGTCCAGACGGCCGTGACCCTCGGCGCCAGCGGCACGCCCTCGTTCTTCATCGGCATCCGCAATCCCGAAACGGACCAGGTCCGGCTCGTTCAGGCGCTGAGCGGCGCGCTGCCGTACGCCGAGTTCGAGCGGGCGATTGCCGCCGTCGAAGCGCAGGCCCGGCGCTGAGCCGGGGTCAGCGCCCCGCGACCCGAATCCGCACGCCGACGCTGACCATGCGCGGCGTGCCGATGGTCGTCGGCAGCGTCCCCACGTAGTAGCGCTGATCGAAAAGGTTCTGCGCGCCGGCAAAGACGTCGAGCGTCTCGCTCAGCCGCCGCGAGGCCAGCAGCGACACCACGGCATACCGCGGCAGGCCCGGCGTCGAGTAGCCCGGCACGCTCCGCGTGTTCTGGTCGTCGTCGAACTGCGAGCCGATCGCCTGCACGTCGACGGTCAGGTCGAACAGCCGCGGATCGGTGAACGTCACGTCGAACGACGCCCGATGGCGCGGCACCTGCGGCAGGAAGTTGCCGACGATCGACGGATTGGCGTCGAACGCAGTGACCGTGGCGTGGCTGTACAGGTAGGCCGCCGACACGCGCCACGCGGGCGACAGGCGCCACTCGGCGTCGGTCTGCAGGCCGTAGATGTGCGTGCTGCCGAGGTTCTGCCGCTGCTGCGTCACGAGCGCCGGCGTCGTGTCGATCGTCACGTTCGACACGGGATCGGTCACGCGGTTGTCGAACCAGGTCGCGCGCAGGCTGACCGACGACGCCGGCGAGAACCGGACGCCGGCTTCGCCGCCGACGAGCCGCTCGGGTCCCAGCTCGACATTGGCGAGTGTCACGACGCTGCCGACGCGGAACTGGCGATACAGCTCGTTGAGCGTCGGCGCACGGAATCCCGTGCCGAAGCTGCCCCACACGCTCAGCCGGTCCGTGACGGCGTAAAGCGCCGCGATGCGCGGGCTGAAGACCGTATCGCTGCGCGACGGCAGCGCCGGGTCGTGGCCGGCCGTCGGCTCACCGGTCGAGGCCGACACCTCGATGTTGTGGCCGTCGACGTTGCGCCAGTGGTCGAGCCGGCCGCTCAGCGTGAGCGTCAGCGCGTCGGTCACCGAGACGATGTCCTGCACGTAAAAGCCGACGCTGTGCTGACGGCCGCCCGACTCGCGGAGCGTGACGGGCGTCTCGCCGCGGGCGAAGTCGAGGACCTGCTCCTGGCTTTCGCCGGTGACCCGGCGCCAGTCGAGGCCGGCCGACAGGGCGTGCCGGGGCGAAACGGCGCGCGCCCACTGCGCCGAGGCCCCCCAGGCCGTCGTCGGCACGCGCTGCGCGAGCGACATGCGGCTGGCGCTGCGCGCACCGGTGGCATCGGTCACCGCGAGGAAATTGCTGCGGAACGTCTCGGCATCGACGAACACCCGCGCCTGGACGTCGTCGCCGCCGGCCAGCCGTGCCCGGAAGCCGGCGCTCATCGTCCGCCAGCGCGTGGCGTTGGCTTCGGGCTCGCCATTGATCGTGCTCACCTTGCCATTGTCACGATCCTCGCGGAAATAGCCCCCCTGCACGAAGGCCTGCACGTCGTCCGACAGCTGGTACTGCAGGCGCGCGTTGACGTTGGCGAACTGTACGGCCGCGCGCGTGTCGACCGGCCCCCGCTCTTCGGGCGCGACCGGCACGAAACCTTCGGTATCGAACGCACTCACGTCGACGCTCGCCGAGGCGCGTCCCCAGACGTCGGAGGCCCGCAGGTCGAACTTCGGGCTGTTGAGACTGCCGTACTGCGTCCGCAGCTCGACGCTCCGCGGCTGCGGCGGCCGCGTCACGATGTTGATGACGCCGCCCATCGCGTAGTTGCCGTACAGGCTCGACGTCGCACCGTCGACCACCTCGATGCGATCGGCGGCCTCGAGCGGCACGCGCGTCCAGTGGACCCAGCCGCCGAACGGGTCGTTGAACGGCACACCGTCGAGCAGCACCAGCGTCCGACTCACGCCCGAGGGGCCGATGCCGCGCAGCGACACGCCCTGCGCCGTCGGGTGCGACGACAGGCTGCTCGTGCGACGGAACAGGCTGAACGACGGCAGCTGCCGCAGCACGTCGTCGGCCAGCGGCGCGGCCGAGCGGCGGATCTCCTCACCGGCCAGCACGTTCACGCTCGCCGGCACGCTGCCCAGCCGGAGCTCGGCCCGCCCGGGCGTCACCGTGACGGTCTCTTCGATGCCCGACGGTTCGACAACGATCCGGACAGGCCCGGCAACCTCGGCCGGCATCACCGCGCGTCGCACCTCGCCGAAGCCCGGCGCACGGACCACGACATCGACCGGCACGGCGCCGCCCACGAAGAAGAACGTGAAGCGTCCGTCGGGTCCGGTGACCACCCGCTGTTCGGGGGCCGGCGGCTGGCGGACCACCACCGTCGCGCCGGCGACGGCGCCGCCCGAGGCATCAACCACGACTCCTGTGCCTGACTGGCGCTGTGCAGCCGCGGCAGGTGAACAGACGAAGAGCAGCAGAACGAGAACGGCGGGTGCGATGTCTCTCATGTCGGGTCGTATCGCCGGGGAGCCGCCTGCCGGAACGAGCGCTGCGATACACTCTCACGGTCGATCCGGCCGTCGGAGGTATTCGCATGAATAGTAAGAAGTTCACGCGGGTGAGTCCAGCACGCCGTGCAGCGGCCGCCGCCGCGCTCGCGGCCCTGTTCCTCGTCGCCGGCGCGGGCGCCTCGACTGCGCAGCCCCGGACGCCGCAGACCGGCAGCGTCTTCGCCGGCGTCGAGCCGACCGTCATCCGGCTGTGGGACGGCGACGTGCCGCACGCGCAGGGCACGGACCCGGCCGACATTCCGACCCTTACGCACTACAGCCCGGGCCTGAACACGACGCGGACGGCCGTCATCGTGTTTCCGGGCGGCGGCTACAGCACCCTCGCGATGAACCACGAGGGCCGCCAGGTGGCGAACTGGTTCAACGCCCAGGGCATCACGGCCTTCGTCCTGCGCTATCGCCACGGTTCGACTTACCGGCATCCCGTGCCGCTCGGCGACGCGCTTCGTGCCGTCAGGCTCGTCCGCAGTCGGGCGGCTGAATTCGGCATCGACCCCGACCGCATCGGCATTCTCGGCTTTTCGGCCGGCGGGCACCTCGCCTCGACCGTCGCGACCCGCTTCGACGCGGGCGACGCGACCGCGCCCGATCCGATCGACCGCGTGAGCAGCCGTCCCGACTTCGTCGTGCTCTGCTACCCGGTCATCGTGTCGTCGGCACCGTTCGCCCATCAGGGCTCGTTCCGCAGCCTGCTCGGCGACGATGCGCCGGCCGAGCTTCGGGCGAGCCTGTCGAACGACACGCAGGTCCGGCCCGACACGCCGCCGACGTTCCTCTTTCACACGAACGCCGACACCGGCGTGCCGCCCGAGAACAGCGTGCAGTACTACCTGGCCCTGCGCCGGGCCGGCGTGCCCGCCGAGCTGCACATCTTCGAGCCGGGCCCGCACGGCGTGGGACTTGCCCTGAACCATCCCGTGCTGCACGCCTGGCCCGAGCTGCTCTCTGCCTGGATGCGGGCGCGCGGCCTGCTCTCGCCGCCGGAGGGGCGCGGCGCGCCATGAAGCCGTTCTCCACGGCGACCATTGCCGATGCGGCGACGCGGCTGCGCCGCGGCGAGGCGACGGCGCGCGAGCTGACCGAAGCCTGTCTCGCCGCGATTGCCCGGCACGGCGAGGCCACGAACGCCTTCACGCTCGTCCACGAAGCCGCCGCGCGTCAGGCCGCCGACGCGGCCGACCGCGAGCTGGCCGCCGGCCGTGATCGCGGTCCGCTCCACGGCATTCCGATCTCGCTCAAGGACCTGATTGATGAGGCCGGCGTGCCGAACACCGCGGGATCGCGTGCGCTCGACGATCGACGGCCGCGCACGGACGCTCCGCTCGTCGCCAGGCTGCGCGCCGCCGGTGCGGTGCTGATCGGCCGGACGAACCTGCACGAGTTCGCCCTCGGCACCACCAGCGAGGACTCCGGCTTCGGCCCGGTCCGCAACCCGCATGATCTGACCCGCTCGCCGGGCGGATCGAGCGGGGGCTCGGCCGCGGCCGTCCTCACCGGCATGAGCGTGGCCTCAATCGGCACCGACACCGGCGGATCGATCCGGATTCCGGCCGCCGCGTGCGGCATCGTCGGCCTCAAGCCGTCGCGCGGCGACGTGCCGACCGACGGCCTGGTGCCGCTCAGCCGAACGCTCGATCACGCCGGCCCGCTCGCGCTGTCGGTGCAGGACGCCGCGTGGGTCTGGCAGGTCCTGGTCGGCCGGCCGATCGAGGACGTCGATCGCCGCGCCCCGGCCGGCCTCCGACTCCTGCGCCTCCGCGGGTACTTCGAAACGCCGCTCGAGCCCGATGTGCGCCACGCCTTCGAGCGCGCGCTGGTCAGGCTCGCCGCGGCCGGCGCGTCGATCGCCGACGGACACGTCGACGGCACCGACACGATCGCGAAGACGTACGTCGATATCGTGCTGCCGGAAGCCGCGCACTGGCACCGACGGCTGATCGACGAGCGCGGCGACCGGTACTCGCCCGCCGTGCGCGAGCGCATCCTGCACGGCCGCACGATCGCGGCCGTGGACTACCTCGAAGGACTCGAGGCGTGCCGACGCTTCGCGGCCCGGATCGACGCCCTGCTCGACACGGCCGACGCGCTCGTGCTGCCGACGCTGCCCATCACGGCACCCGTGCTGGGCGTGCAGGAGATTGAAATCGATGGCGTGACGCTGCCGGTCCGCAGCGCCATGCTCAAGCACACGCAGCTCTTCAACATCGGTGGTCAGCCCGCCATCAGCCTGCCGATCGCGTCGGGCGGGCTGCCCGTCGGGCTGCAGCTCGTCGGCCGCACCGGGCGGACGCGGGAGCTGCTCGAGGTCGCCGCCGGCGTCGAAGACTGCCTCGCCGTCTGATTCCGTCGCGTTTGCATGATCGGTTCACTGTTCGACATCTGGGAGCGCCGCCTTGCGTCGGTCGACACCAACCGCGTCGTCCGGCCGTTTGAGTGGGGACTCGACTGGATCGACGCGCCCGACAACGGGCGTCCGCTCGAGACGATTCAGGAGTTCGCCCGGCGGGCCGTTGCCGGCTCCGATGCCTTCTTTGCCGCGCCAGAGGTCAACGACTACGAGCTGCGCGGCGACGTGCTGCGCTTTTCGAGCGCGCTGCGGACGCCGTGGGACGTCAACAACACGGTCGTCGCGCGCATCTTCCATCCCGAGCGCCAGTCATCGGGGCAGCCGCCGCGCGCCGTCGTCGTGCTGCCGCAGTGGAACGCCGACGCACAGGGACACGTCGGCCTCTGCCAGCTCTTTGCGCGCTTCGGCCTGACCGCCGTCCGGCTCACGCTGCCGTACCACGATCAGCGGCGGCCCGCCGAACTGAGCCGCGCCGACTACATCGTGAGCTCGAACATCGGCCGCACGATTCACGCGAACCGGCAGGCCGTGCTCGATGCGAAGGGCGTCGTCGACTGGCTCGCGCGTCAGGGCTTCGAGCGGATCGGCATCATGGGCACGAGCCTCGGCTCGTGCCTCGCCATGCTCACGATGGCGCACGAGCCGCGGATCCTGGCAGGCGCCTTCAACCACGTCTCGCCCTATTTCGCCGATGTCGTCTGGCGCGGGCTGTCGACCCGCCACGTGCGGGCCGGCCTCGACGGCCACATCGCGCTCGACGACCTGCGCGAGTGCTGGATGCCGATCAGTCCGTGGCCGTTCATCGAGCGCGTGCGCGATCGGCGCGTGCTGCTCGTCTACGCCAGGTGGGATCAGACGTTCCCCGTCGACCTGTCGCGGCGATTCGTCGACGAGTTCAGGCGGCGCGGTCTCGAACACGATCTGGCCGTCCTGCCGTGCGGGCACTACACGACCGGCAAGGCGCCCTTCAAGTTCATCGACGGCTATCACCTGACGCGATTCTTCGTCAGGCGCCTGTAACGGAAGCGGGCGCGCGACGTGCGCCCGCGTGACGGTCAGAACACCGTCATGAAGCCGCAGCTGCTGCGCGGAGCCGTGACGCTGCCCGTGACGGCCGAGTACACGCGCTCGGTGAGGTAGTTGTAGCCCGTGTCGTTCGGGTGGAACCCGTCGGATGAAAACAGCGCGGGGTTATAGAAGTTGCCGTCGCACATCAGGTCGACGACCACCGCGTTCTGACCGGCGAGCGCGTTGATGCCGGCCGAAAAGCCCACCGACAGCTGCTGCAGCACCCGCTTCTCGGCGACCGTGAAGCCGGACGCGTACGGGGTGTTCGCCATGTTCGGCAGGTTCAGCACGATGAGTCGCGCCTCGGGTGCGCGCGAGCGAATCGTCGTGGCGGCCTCCTGAATGTCGCGCGCGAACTTCTCGATCTGCGACTGGATGAATGCCGCCTGATCCAGGCCGCCCGTCCGGCCACTCCGCACGGCGCGGCCGATCGCGTTGACGTCGTTGGCGCCGATGAACATCGTCACGAGCGTGGCGCTGCGCCGCACGTAGGGCGCCCCTTCCAGCAGCAGGTTGCGACAGACGTCGGTACCCTGCGCCTGGCAGCCACCCATCGACTGCAGCAGCGCCTGGGTCTCGGGGCTCAGCACGGCACCGGGCCAGCCGTGGTTCCTGAGCGACACCTGCCGCCCGTCGGCCTGCAGCCGTCGCGTCACCTGCTGCACGTAGCCGGGGCCGGTGGTGCAGTCGATCAGCGGCAGGCACGGATTGCTGCTGCCGTAGCCGATCGTGTCGCTGGCGCCGAGGGCGTCGTACACCACCTCTCGGCCGATGGGCGTCGGCTCGGTGCCGTTCTCGAGCAGATCGCAGCCGGCTGCGAAGGGAAGCATCGCCAGCAGGAGGGAGGCCAGCGCCCGGCAGGTCGGCCGGAGAAGGAACGTGAGCGGGTGTCGTGCAGATGTCGTCAAAGCCGAACGTGCCCGTAATTCACTCAGTGGCCGTACAGGTGCCGTAGAACTGCGACGCGCTCGGCGGCGTCGACGGGTCGCCGAGGTGCCGTGCGTGCACCGCATGGTACGTATCGGCCGCAACGGTCGAGGTGAATATGGTCGTGAGGATGAAATTGCCGCCCGGCGTCTGCTCGATGAGGTTCAGGCCCGTCGGGGTCAGGCGGGCCGTCACCTCGGTGGTCCCGGCGGCCACGATCCGCGCGGCCCCGCGACGCAGGTCGAGCGCCTCGACGCGGAACGTCAGATCGTCCTTCCCGGCGGCCACCGTCGGCGGGTCGTCCCACTGCCCCACGGCAAAGATCCCGAAGCTGCAGCTCCAGGCCTTGACCGTGCCGAGCGGATTGGCAGGCGTCTGCTGAGACGACGGCGCGGCGGGCGCCGGGCCGGCCGCGAGAGCGAGAATCAGGGCTAGGGTACGCAGCATGGAGAACTCCAGGGGAACCCACCCATGATAGGCCCTGCCGTGCGCCGATACGTCAGCCCGCCCGGCCGATCTTCAGAATGAGCGCCCCGAGCGGCGGCAGCATCAGCCGCAGCGACTGCGCGTGGCCGTGCGCGGCCACCGGTTCGGTGTAGACGCCTCCCTGGTTGCCGACATTGCCGCCGGCGTACCAGATCGCGTCGCTGTTGATCAGTTCCCGGTAGAAACCGGGCTCCGGCACGCCGATCCGGTAGCCCTCGCGGACGACGGGCGTGAAGTTGAGCACCACGACGACGAAGTCGCGCGGGTCCTTCGCGCGGCGGATGAGCGAGATGACGCTCGATTCGTGGTCGTTGCAGTCGATCCACTCGAAGCCGGCCGGCTCGAAGTCGACCTCGTGCAGCGCCCGCTCGCGGGTGTAGAGCTCGTTCAGGTCGCGCACGAACCGCTGCAGCCCGCCGTGCAGCGGCTGCGCGAGCAGATCCCAGTCGAGCGAGTCGGCGTGATCCCACTCGCGCCAGACGCCGAACTCCCCACCCATGAAGAGCAGCTTCTTGCCGGGATGTGCGTACATGTACGCGTAGAGTGCCCGCAGCGTCGCGGCCTTCTGCCACTGATCGCCGGGGATCTTGTTCATCATCGATCCCTTCCCGTGGACGACTTCGTCGTGCGAGAAGGGCAGCACGAAGTTCTCGTTGTAGGCATAGAGCATCGAGAACGTCAGGTGCTGGTGCTCCCAGCGGCGGTAGACCGGATCCTTGCCGACGTAGGTGAGGATGTCGTGCATCCAGCCCATGTTCCACTTCATCGTGAACCCGAGACCGCCCACCCACGTCGGGCGGCTCACGGCCGGAAACGCGGTCGATTCCTCGGCAATGGTGACCGTACCCGGATGGTGGCCGTGCGTCAGCGCGTTGAGCTCGCGCAGGAACTCGATCGCCTCGAGGTTCTCGCGGCCGCCGTGGACGTTCGGAATCCACTCGCCGGGCCCGCGTGAGTAGTCGAGGTAGATCATCGACGCGACCGCGTCAACGCGCAGCCCGTCGACGTGGAAGCTCTCGAGCCAGTACAGCGCGTTCGCCAGCAGGAAGTTGCGCACCTCGTGCCGGCCGTAGTTGAAGATCAGCGTGCCCCACTCGCGATGTTCACCCTGGCGCGGATCTTCGTGCTCGTAGAGCGCGGTGCCGTCGAAGCGGCGCAGCCCGTGGTCGTCGCGCGGGAAGTGCCCCGGCACCCAGTCGAGAATCACCCCGATGCCGGCCTGATGGCACTCGTCGATGAAGAAGCGGAAGTCGTCGGGCGTGCCGTAGCGGCTCGTCGGCGCGAAGTAGCCGGTTACCTGGTAGCCCCACGAGCCGTCGAACGGATGCTCCATCACCGGGAGCAGCTCGACGTGCGTGTAGCCCATGCCCTTGACGTAGGGAACGAGCTCGGCCGCCAGTTCGCGCCACGTGAGCGAGCGGTGCCCTTCGAGCGGGTTGCGTCGCCACGAGCCGGCGTGCACTTCGTAGATGGCCATCGGCTCCTCGAGCGGGTTGCGCTCGCGCCGCGCGGCCATCCACTCCGCATCGCGCCAGGCGTACTGGCCGAGATCGGCCGTCACCGACGCGGTGTGCGGCGGCTTCTCCGCGAACAACGCGTACGGATCGGCCTTGAGGAACGGCGGGCCCGATCGAGGCCTGATCTCGAACTTGTAGAGCTCGCCCGGACCAACGTCGGGCACGAAGCCTTCCCAGAGACCGCTGACGCCGACCGGCGACAGCGGGTGGGCGCGGCCGTCCCAGCCGTTGAATGTCCCGACGACCGACACGCCGCGCGCGTTCGGCGCCCAGACGACGAAGCTGTAGCCGCGCCGGCCCTCACGCTCGGCCGGCCGCGCGCCCATCTTTTCCCAGGCCCGCAGCCAGCGTCCTTCGTTGAACAGATACGCTTCGTAATCGGTAATGATGCGATCCATGCCGCTCGTGCGCTGCTCCGTCACGTCCGCCAATGTGGCAGAAATCGTGCCGCGGGGAAAGTGGCCGAGGCGCCGGCGGCCTCCGGACCGATAGTCTGTCGCCGCCGTACGTGCGACCCGTGCCGTTCATGATGCCTGCCGATCTGGTCCTGCTGCTCGCCCTGATCCTGCTCAACGGCCTGCTGTCGATGGCCGAAATCGCCGTCGTGAGCGCGCGCCGGGCGCGCCTGGTCCAGCTGGCCGACGAAGGGCGCCGCGGCGCGGCACGGGCCCTCGAGCTGGCCGCCGAACCGACACGCTTTCTCGCCACCGTTCAGATCGGCATCACCGCCATCGGCATCCTGAGCGGCGCCATCGGCGAGTCGGCCGTCGCCGCACGTCTGCGGGGCTGGCTCGAGTCGACTCCGGCCCTCGCTCCCTGGGCCGGGCCGCTGTCGCTCGTCGCGATGGTGGCCGTGGTCAGCTACCTGTCGCTCATTTTCGGCGAGCTCGTCCCCAAGCGGCTCGCAATGGCGCGGCCCGAAGGAATCGCCAGCCTGACCGCCGCGCCGCTCCACTGGCTGGCCGCCGCCACGCGCCCGCTCGTCCACGTCCTGAGCCTGACGACCGACGGGATCCTGCGCCTCGTCCGCGTCCCCGATACGCCGCGACCCGCGATCACGATGGAGGAAATGCGCATCCTGCTCGAACAGGGCACGCGTGAAGGCGTCTTCGAGGAGCGCGAGCAGGAGCTCGTCACCAACGTCCTGAACCTCGACGAACGGTTCGTCGGTGCCATTCTCACGCCGCGCGCCGAGGTCGTGTACCTCGATCTCGACGACCCGCCCGACGTGCATCGCGACCGCCTGCGCGAAGGCCGCCACGAAGTCCTGCCGGTCTGCCGCGGGGGCCTCGATCACGTGACCGGCGTCGTCCGCTCGCGGCGCGTGCTCGAACAGCTGCTGTCGGACCGGCCGCTCGATCCGGCCGCCCTCGTCGAACCGCCGCTCTACGTGCCGGCGACGATGTCGCTCATGGCGCTGCTCGAGCACTTCCGGCGTGCCCGCCTCCCTACGGCGCTCGTCGTCGACGAATTCGGCAGCATCGATGGCGTCGTCAGCCTCTCGGACGTTGTCGCCGCCATTGTCGGCACGCTGCCCGGCGAACGGGACGGCGAACCGCTCATCGTCGTCCGCGACGATGGATCGTGGCTGTTCGACGGCGCGCTCGATGTCGACGTCGTGGCGCGCACGCTGGGCCTGACGACACTGCACGATACGCGGAGCGAACGCCGCGAGTACCACACGCTCGGCGGCCTGACCATGGCCGAACTCGGCCGCGTGCCGCGCACGGGCGATCACTTCATGCTGCAGGGATTCCGCTTCGAAATCGTCGATATGGACGGGCACCGGGTCGACCGCGTGCTCGTGAGCCGCATCTGACGCCGGCAGCAGCGGGGCAGGACGCGGGATTTTCCGCGTGCAGGAAAGGGGTCATCCGGGGCACAATCGCACGATGCCTCCTGTCATTCACGTCACCGACGCGGCCGCCGCGGTCGTCCGCCAGGCGGCGCGCGACGGCGCCGCCCTCCGCCTCACCATCAGCCCCGCGTTCCAGTACGAACTGCGGCTCGACATCCCGCGCGAGGGCGACAGCATCGTTGCGGCCAACGGCCTCGACCTCGTGCTCGACGCCGACAGCGTCGGCCGGGCCGACGGCCTCACGCTCGACTACGAGACTGACGAAACCGGCGAGAGCGGCTTCACGATCGACAACCCGAACGCACCGGCGCCCGTCTTCGAAATCACGCCGGAAGAGCTGAAGGAACTGCTTGCGAGCGACGAAGAGTTCCGCCTGCTCGACGTCCGCTCGCCCGCCGAACGCGCCATCGGAAAGATCGATGGATCGGAGCTGCTCGACGAGGCGCTGCACGACGAGCTGATGACGCTCGACCGCGAGACGCTGCTGGTCTTCTACTGCCATCACGGCGTGCGCAGCCAGGCGGCCGCGCAGTACTTCCAGCGCGCCGGCTTCCGACGGCTCTGCAACCTGGCCGGCGGCATCGAGGCATGGTCGCTCCGGGTCGACCCGTCGGTGCCCCGCTACTGAACGTTCCGGCTTCGTTCCCCGTCGTGCGCGCACGACTGCCGCTGCCCGTCGTCAGCACCGCGGACGTCGCGCCAGCCGCACGGCCCGCGGGCATGAAAAAAGGGCCGCGGCGACCCGTTTGCCGCGGCCCTCGTCGTTGCAGGCCACCCGTGTGACGTTGGGCGCCGGCTCACTCGCCGACGGCCGGCTTGATCGGCTTGATCGGGACGACGGTGGCGCGCCCGGGGGCCGTCCGCCGCACCGGCCGTACCGGCGCCGGCAGCGTCAGCTGCGCTTCGGCCGCCAGGCGCTGCTGCTCGATCCGCTCCCGACGCCGCTTCTCGAGCCGATAGCGCTTCTCGTCACGCGACAGGTCCCAGGTCCGTGTTCCCTGCGGGGCCGCCGGCAGCAGCGGCTCCCGCCAGCCACACGACAGGCAGACGGCGTGCGCCGGCATGTCGGGCGTCTTAGGCGTCGTCACCGTGCGACGGTGACGGCACCAGAGCGAACGAACCGTCTGCAGGATGGTCCGCCGTAGGTGGGGCCCCGCTTGCGTGTCTTCGCTGTAGTCGAAAGATGACATAGATGACGTCCTCACAGACATGACACCCGGGAGCGGGCAACATCGATACCAGCCCGGCGCCGGGGTGACGGTCATCGAGTCTTCGACAAGTCAACGATCACGAATCTGCAATCACCCCTCAGGGCGACTTTCTTCTCCCCTCCTCGAAGTTTTCCGCCTGAGCGGAACGGCGCGTGGACGCCTCACTCTTCGACGTCCTGGCCGCGCGAGGCGCGGTACTCGGCAACGAGCTGCGCCTGGAGGTTCGACGGGACGCTTTCGTAGTGCGACAGCTGCATCGACCAGGCGCCCTGTCCGGCTGTCACCGCCTTGAGACGGTTCGCGTAGCCGTTGAGCTCCGAGAGCGGCACGAGGCCACGGATTGTGCACATGCCCGTCCCCGACGTCTCGGTGCCCGTCACCTGCCCGCGCCGCCCCGCCAGATCGCCGGTAATGTCGCCCATCACGCTGTCGGGGCAGGAGATCTCGACCCGGGCGATCGGCTCGAGCACCACGGGCCTGGCGCGGCTGAGCGCGTCGAGAAACGCCTTGCGCCCGGCCGCGATGAACGCCACTTCCTTTGAATCGACCGGATGGTGCTTGCCGTCGTAGACCACCACGCGGATGTCCTGCATGGGATAGCCGGCGAGCGCACCCGAGGCGAGCGCCTGGCGGATGCCCTTCTCGATGGCCGGCATGAACTGTCCCGGAATGACGCCGCCCTTCGTCTGATCGACGAACTCGAAGCCGGCACCGCGCTCGAGCGGCTCGACCCGGAGGAACACTTCACCGAACTGCCCCGCGCCGCCGGTCTGCTTCTTGTGGCGCGCGTGCCCCTCGGCCGGAACGGTAATCGTTTCGCGATACGGGATGCGTGGCGGGCGCGTTTCGACCTCGACGTGGTAGACCTGCGCGAGCCGGTCGAGCACGGCGCGCAGGTGCAGCTCCCCGAGGCCGCGAATCACGGTCTCGTGCGTTGACCCGTCCTGTTCGACGAGGAACGTCGGATCCTCGGAAGCAATCCGCTGCAGCGCCTCGGCAATCTTCTGCTCGTCGCCGCGCCGCTTCGCCTGGACCGCCAGACCGAACATCGGCTGCGGAAACTCGAGCGGCCGCATGTGAATGTGATCTTCGTCGTGCGAGTCGTGCAGCACGGTGTCGAAGGCCAGATCCTCGACGCGCGAGATCGCGGCAATATCGCCGGGCAGCGCTCGGTCGATTTCCACGTGCTCACGTCCCTGCAGGCGGTAGAGGTGTCCCACCTTGAACGGGCGGCGGCCGTCGCCGGCGAACAGCTGTGAGTCGCGCGCCACCGTGCCCTGGTACACGCGAAAGATGCCCATGCGGCCGACGAACGGATCGTTCTGAATCTTGAAGACGTGCGCGATGGCATGACGCGCCGGATCCGGCACGGCCCGGTACTCTTCGGCCGCCTCGCCTTCTCCCTTGTAGAACAGCGGCGGGTTCCCTTCACCCGGATGCGGCAGGTGGCGCGCGAACACCTCGAGCAGGTCGCCGATACCGACGCCGCTGGCGGCCGACACGAAACAGATCGGGATCAGGTGCCCTTCGCGCAGCGCCTGCTCGAGCGGACCATGCAGCGTGGCCGGGTCCACGTCACCCTGCTCGAGATAGCGCTCCATCGCGGCCTCGTCGACCTCGACGATCTGCTCGAGCACCATCCGGTGCACCTCGCGCACCGACAGGAAGTCGGCCTCGCCCGAGTCGTTCGTGAAACAGTCGATGACGCGCGTGGCGCCCGAGGCCGGAAGGTTGACTGGCAGACATCCGCCGCCGAACGCTTCCTGCAGTGCCGTCACGAGCCCCGACAAATCGGCGCCGGCGGCATCGATGCGGTTGACGATGAGCATGCGGCAGAGCCGGCGGGCGGCGGCCAGTTCCATCATGCGCCGCGTGACCATCTCGATCCCGCTCTGCGCGTTGACGACGACCGCCACGGTCTCGACCGCGTCGAGCGCCGCAATCGCCTGGCCGATGAAGTCGGGATGTCCGGGCGTGTCGATCAGGTGCGTGCGGGTCCCGCCGTAGTCGACGTGCACGATGCTCGACTGAAGGCTGTGGCCGTAGCTCTTCTCGAGCGGATCGTCGCCGACTGCCGTCGTGCCGGGGGCGATCATCCCGGCCTTCTGCAGCAGGGCGTTGGCGAGCGTGGTCTTGCCCGATCCGCCGTGACCCACGAGGGCCACCGTCCGCAGGGACTCCGTGGCGAAGCTCATCTTCCCTCCTGCGTGTCGTGTCGCTGCTGCGGCGCACGAAGCGCGCCGCCCGCGGATGCCGATGTCGATGGGTTTTTCCGACAGTCTACTCCCGCCCACGAGCCCGGCAAGCGCGCTCGCGGGCGGGGAACGTCGCAGCAGGGATACCGGAGTCCGAAGGCCTTTCAGGCTGGACGTGCGCAGTCGACCGCCGAAGGCATTCGCACTGGCGGCGTTTCAACCTCGAGCTCTGGTCGTCTGTTCCCCTCGTCCGCCCAGGCCGGTGTCGGCCACGCCAGCGGCAGCCTCGGCCTCGATCAGGCGTGCCTTGCGCGCGAGCCCCCAGCGGTACCCGGTCAGCCGCCCGTCGGCGCCGACCACACGGTGGCAGGGCACGAGCACGGCCACCGGGTTCGCACCACATGCCGCCGCCACCGCCCGAACCGCCTTCGGGGCACCGATCCGCCGGGCCAGTTCGCCGTAGGTCACCGTCGTGCCCGCAGGAATCTGCTGCAGCGCCCGCCAGACACGCCGCTGAAACGCCGTCCCCTGAAGGTCGATCGGCAGCCGGCAGGGCGCGCCCGGGTCTTCGACGATGGTGGCGACCGCGCGCAGCGTCGCGGCAAACGACGCATCGCCGGCCACGAGCGTCGCCCGCGGGAATCTCGCCGCAAGCTCGTCCACAAGCGTCGCTTCGTCGTCGCCCAGCATCACGGCACAGACACCCGATGCGGTCTGTGCGGCAAGAACCAGCCCCAGCGATGTCTCGGTCGTCCCCCAGCGAATCGTCATGCCCGTCCCGCCCTGCCGGTATGTGCGAGGCGCCATTCCGAGCGCCGCGCGCGCCGCGGCGTAGAAGCGTCCCGCCGATCCGAATCCTGCCGCGAACGCGGCGTCGATGACGCGCCGATCCGTCCGCAGCTGTGAGCGCATCCGCCCGGCGCGTGCGCCCGCGGCGTACGCGCGCGGCGTGAGGCCCGTCTGCTCGCGGAAGAGGCGCTCGAACGCGCGAAGTCCTACGCTCGCGCTCCGGGCGAACGGCGAGAGCGCGACGAGGCGGCCATGCGCGTCGATGGCGCGGCACGCCCTGGCGACCGATGCCGCGGCCCGTTCGACCGGCGGCGGCAGGTCGGGACGGCAGCGCCGACATGGCCGGAAGCCGGCCATCTCGGCTGCCTCTCGCGTGCCGTACAACTCGACGTGGCGCGGATTTGCCCGCCGCGACGGACACGACGGCCGGCAGTAGATCCCGGTTGTCCGCACCGCGTAGTAGAACTGCCCGTCGGCGGCCGGATCACGCCGCACGACGGCCATCCAGCGCGGATCGTCTTCGATTGCCTTCGAGGCACTGCCCGGCGGGCGGCTGATGACACGCGTCACGTCGAACCTCCGATGGCCAGCATGCCGCGCAGGACCGGTCGGCGGCATCCCGCTTTCCGCCGGCAAATCCGACCGGTCGCGCCGCTCACAGGTCGGGCGCTTCGAGGCCTGGCAGCTTCACCTCGACGGGATACTTCCGTTCACCCGCAAGAATCTTCACCGGCAGCCGGTTCTCGGGCAGCGGAATCGGGCACGTCGTGTAGGGATTGAAGGCGCACGGCGGGTTGTACGCCCGGTTGAAGTCGAGCGCGACGCGCCCGTCGGCTTCGAGGTCGGCGTAGAGAAAGCGGGCGGCGGCGTACGTTTCCTCGCCGCTCGATGCGTCGCGGAACACGAACCAGAGCCGGTTCGGTCGCGTGGTGAACGGCCGCAGGCGCAGCGTCTGTCCGTGAAGGGTGAACTCGACCACACCCTCGGTGCGGTACTCGTCGATGTCGCCGAACGTGTTCGGCACGCGGACGACCGACGGCTCGTCGTCGGCGATGAACGTGCCCACGACGCGGTACGTCGGATCGATGGGGAACCAGCTGAAGCCCAGGAACCCCCGCGCCAGCGGGCCCTCGGGATCGCGGACCCGCAGCATCGGTGAGCTGCCGCTCGGGTGCACCACGAGACTCACGCTGCCGATGCGCAGCTCGGTCGGCTCTGCGGCGGTGTCGGGTTCCAGCACGAGCGGCCTGCGGACCGGCTGGTCGCCGACCCGCACGTCGACATCCCGCTCCGGCTCGAAGCGGACGCGGTCGCCCTCGCGGATGAACCGCCCGATCGAGGCCGGTACGCCCGCCGGGAGCACGACGTCGTTCGACGCCGCGCTCCCGGCCGTGTTGATGCCCTCGCGGAGCGGATGCAGTCCGGCGATGGGGACGTACTGTTCGCGGTAGCTGGCCTCGTGGCGTGCCCGCCACTCTTCGACGGACTCGACGGGCGCCGGTGGTTCACCCGACGACGGGTTCGCCGGACCACCGCAGCCTGCCGCTGCCGCACATGCCATCGCCACTCCCAGTACGCCCAGCCATCGCCGCATGATCACCTCGGTGCGCGGCCGGGCCCCGGCGTCACACGTGCTGCGGCGCGTGCGCCTTCACCCAGGCCGCGAAGCGGTCCATCCACGACCGCAGGAGCTCTTCGACGCCGGCATCGGCGAGCCGGCCGTCGGGCCCGAACGTGCCGTCCTGCACCTGCAGGTATACCTCAGGCTGGTTGAGCGTGGGCATGTCGAGGTACGCCAGGATGTTGCGCAGGTGCTGCTGCGCCATCGACGTGCCCGGCGCGCCGATCGATGCGCCGATGATGCCGGCGGGGCGGCCGGCCCAGACACTCTGGCCGTAGGGCCGCGACGCGTGATCGAGCGCGTTCTTGAGCGGTCCCGGAATCGAGCGGTTGTACTCGGGCGTGACGAACACGATGGCATCCGACCCGGTCACCTCGCGCTTGAACCGCTTCACCGACTCGGCCGGCTGCGCGTCGTCGTCGTAGTTGTAGAGCGGCAGGTCGTCGATGCGCAGGATGCGCATGCTGAAGTCGGCCGGGGCCAGGCCGATGAGCGCGTCGGCCAGGCGACGATTGATGGACTGACGGCTCAGACTTCCAACGATCACACCAACGTTTGTTGCCATGTACTGTCTCTCCTGAAGAACGTGGAACGAAAAGATCGGCTCAGCCGGCCGTGGTGGTGCCTCCGAGCAGGCTGAGCACCTCGCCGGTCACGAAGCTCGAATCGATCGGCGAGGCGAAGAACACGATGGCCGGCGCGATCTCGTCGGGCTGCGCGGGCCGTCCCATCGGCGTCGACGCCCCGTGCTGCGCCGCTTCCCCGGCCGGCTTGTCGGCCACGTTGAGCGGCGTCCAGACGGGTCCAGGCGCGACGGCGTTCACGCGGATCCCTTTCTCGACGAGGTTCTGCGCCAGCGACTTCGTGAACGCGTGCAGCGCCCCCTTCGTGGTCGCGTAGTCGAGCAGCTGCCCCTTCCCCTCGAGTCCCGTGACCGAGCCGACATTGACGATGGCGCTGCCCGGGCGCATGTGCGGGACGGCAGCGCGCGCCAGATAGAAGCACGCGTAGATGTTCGTCCGGAACGTCCGATCCCACTGCTCGTCGTCGATGTCGGTGATCTCGGGCTGGTGCTCCTGGTAAGCGGCGTTGTTGACGAGAATGTCGATGCCGCCGAGCTCGCGGACCGTGTCGGCGATCAGCTGATCGCAGAACGCACGATCCCGCAGATCACCCGGCAGCTCGAGGCACCGCCGTCCCTCGCGCCGGATGTGTTCCGCCGTGACGTCGGCGTCCTCCTGCTCCTCCGGCAGATAAGCAATCGCGACATCGGCGCCTTCGCGCGCGAGCAGGATGGCCGCCGCGCGGCCGATGCCCGAATCGCCGCCGGTCACGAGCGCGACGCGATCCTTCAGCTTGTCGGTGCCGACGTAGCCCGGCGCGTCGAAGCGCGGAGCCGGGCTCATCTTCGACTCGAGGCCGGGACGCTCCTGGTGCTGTGGAGGGAACGGAGGAGCCGGATGCTCACGTTGGGTGGAACCTGACCTGATCTCGCTCATGGCGGCAGACCTCTCTCGTGGAGACGGGAAGCCGTCGCCTTACAAAGCACCAACCGTACCGGGCGTCAGGATCGCCGACGGCCGCCGGGCACACCGGAGCTGCCCGGCTCGTCCCGGTTGTCGGGTTCGACCGCCAGATCTCCGAAATGGTGGGCGTCGTCGTCGAGAAAGTCCTCGCCGGGGAGCGAGTCATCGACGCGCTCGTCCTGGACCATGACGTCGAGCTCCGCCGGTGAGGCGTGCGCATCGCCACGGACGGCTTCATCGTACCCCAGGTTCTGTTCGGGACGGTCCTGCACGTCGTCGGGCAGCTCCTGCCCGCCGCGGCGGCGCTTCGGCGGCCCGCTGGTGTCGTCGTTCCGTGGTTCTGCCGGCTTGCGGCGTCGTGCGGCCATGGCGCACCTCCCGGTCGCCATGCGTAGCAAGTCGCGCACCATGAGCGACGAAGCCGCGCGCCTTCCCTTACAATTCTTGGCGTGTCGTCACTGATTCGCCCGCTGGTGCGGGCGCTCGCTCCCTACGTCCCCGGCGAACAGCCCGCCTCACCGGGCCTGATCAAGCTCAACACGAACGAGAACCCGTACCCCCCATCACCGAAGGTGCTGCGGGCGGTGCGCGCGGCGACCGACGAGCGCCTGCGGCTCTACCCGAACCCGACGTCGCGGCGGCTGCGCGAGCGCCTCGCGGCACTGCACGGCTGCACCCCGGAACATGTCTTCGTGGGTAACGGTTCGGACGAATGCCTGGCGCTGGCCGTGCGGGCGTTCGTCGAACCGGCGGCCGGACGCGGCGGGCGGCGCGGCACAGATCGCCGCACGCTCGTGCAGTATTTCACGCCGAGCTACTCGCTCTACCCCGTGCTGACCGACATTCACGGGGCGGTCCGCCATCCGGTCCCGCTCGCCGACGGCTTCGCGCTGCCCGACGTCCGCGCGCTCGCCCGCCAGGGCCGGTGGCGCGCCGATGCGGCGCTCACGATCATCACCACGCCGAACGCGCCGGGCGGCCGCAGCTACACGACCGCCGAGCTCGACGCCATCTGCCGCCGTCAGCGCGGCGTCGTGCTGCTCGACGAGGCGTACGTCGACTTCGCCCGCGAGCACGCGATGGCGCTCGCCCTCGCGCATCCGCACGTCCTCGTCGCACGAACGTTCTCGAAGGCCTACTCGCTCTGCTTTCAGCGCGTGGGCTATCTGGTGGGGAACCCGGAGCTCATCGCCGCGCTCGACGCGATCCGCGACAGCTACAACGTGAACGGGCTCGGACAGATCGCCGCTGAAGCAACGCTCGACGACCTGCCCTACTACCAGCGCAACTTCCGGCGCATCATCGCAACACGTGAGCGGATGTCCGACGGGCTCCGATCGCTCGGCTTCGAGGTGTTCCCGAGCGAGACGAACTTCGTCCTCGTCAGGCCGCCCCGATTCGCCGCGCGCACGTGGCTCGAACGGCTGCGTGATCGGAAGATTCTCGTCCGCTGGTTCGACAGTCCGGATCTGAAGCCCTACCTGCGCATTACGGTGGGCACCGACGAGCAGACCGACGCGCTGCTCAGCGCGGCACGGCACATCCTTCGCGTGCGCGCGTCAGGCCGGACGACCCGCGGTCGCCGCTGACGCGCCGGCCTCGACCAGGTCGATCGTCTCGCGGTCGCGGACACCGATCAGGTAGAGGATGCCGTCGAGGCCGAGCGTCGAGATCGACTGACGGGCGCTTCGCCGCACGATCGGTTTCGCGCGGAACGCGATTCCCAGTCCGGCGAGCCCGAGCATGGGCAGATCGTTGGCGCCGTCGCCGACGGCAATCACCTGCTCCATGTTGAGGCCCTCGGCCCGTGCAATTTCCTGCAGGTAGAAGGCCTTCCGCTCGCCGTCGACGATCGGTTCGCGCACCTCGCCGGTGACCACGCCGTCGCGCATGTCGAGCTCGTTCGCATACAGGTAGTCGATGCCCAGGCGCTGCTGCAGCACGCGCCCCACGAACGTGAAGCCGCCCGACAGGATCGCCGTCCGGTAGCCGAGCTGCCGGAGCGTGCCGACGAGCCGCTCGGCACCGTCCATCAGCGGGACGCGATCGATGACCTGCTGCAGCGCCGTGGCCGGCAGCCCCTTGAGCAGTGCCACGCGGCGGCGGAAGCTCTCCCGGAAGTCGAGCTCGCCCCGCATGGCCGCTTCGGTCACCGCGCGCACCTCGTCGCCGACGCCGGCCAGCGCCGCCAGCTCGTCGATCACCTCCGTGCGGATCAGCGTCGAGTCCATGTCGAACGCGACGAGCCGTCGGTGGCGGCGGTACGGCGTGTCTTCCTGGAACGCGATGTCGATATCGTGCCGCGACGTCAACGCGAGCAGCTCGGCGCGCAGCGACGCCTCGCTGGTCAGCTCGCCCGACGCGGCCAGCTCGACACACATGCGCGCTCCGGCGGGCGGTGCGGCCAGCGAGGTCCGGCGCGACAGCCGATCGATGCGGTCGATGTTCAGGCCCGCCGCGGCAATCACGCCGCTCACGTCGGCCAGCTGCGCCGCCGTCAGCTCGCGTCCGAGCACCGTCACCAGGTAGCGTCCCTTGCTCTGTCCCGCCACCCAGGCTTCGTAGTCGGCGCCCGACGCCGACGAAAAGCGAATCTGCACGCCGAGCTCGTGCGCCTTCAGCAGCAGTTCGGTCAGCAGCGGCGACGCCTTGATCCCGTCGGTCAGCTCGACCAGCATGCCGAGCGCCAGAGCGTCGTGAATGACCGCCTGACCGATGTCGAGGATGCGCACGCCCGACTGCGCCAGGATCGAGGTGAGCGCGTGCGTCACCCCCGACCGGTCGGGACCGGTGATGTCGATGTGCAGCACGCGTGAATCGGAAAACGTCGGCATGGCCCTGACACTACGTTTCGAAGAAGTCGACCCGGCCGGTCTCGAGGGAGTACTCGGCGCCGACCACCCGGAGGCCGTCGCGGCGCTCGAGCACTTCGATCGTCCGCGACCCGCGGCGCAGCTGGCTCACCGACGCACGGATGTTCGCCCGCACGGCCTCGCGCATCAGCTGCTCGTCGGAAAGATGGCGTCCCGTCCGATACACGGGTTCGATCGACGGCCGGATGCGATCGACGATCGACCGCAGGCGGGTCGATCGCGCCTCGGCCGGCCGCGCCAGCTCCTCGAGCGTGGCGCGGATGGCGCCGCAGGTCGAGTGTCCCAGCACGACCACCAGTCTCGTGCCGAACCGCTCGGCCGCAAACTCCACGCTGTCGACCTGCGACGGCGCGACGATGTTGCCCGCCACGCGGATCACGAAGAGGTCACCCAGTCCCTGATCGAAGATGATCTCGGCCGGCACCCGTGAATCGGAACAGCCGAGCACGATGGCGAACGGCTCCTGCGCGGCAGCCACCTCCGCCCGGCGCATGCCGTTGACGACCGCTTCGCTGCTCCGCACATCGGACGCGAATCGTTCGTTTCCCTCACGCAACCGCTCGAGCGCCTCGTCGGCCGACAACATGCCCCCACTCTCCGGCGCAGCACCGCCCGGCTGCGCAGCAGGCTATTCTGTCATTGTTGTCGTCGAACCGTTCTTCATCCGTTTCCCCGGCACCTGACGACGGGAGCCCTGCCCCCGACAGCCGCCGCTTTCCGCGGCCTGTCGTCTGGGTCGTTCTGCTGGTCGCGGTTGTCCTCGCAGCGATGGTCTTCGCCTCGACACGCGGCCCGGCCGTGCCGGTCGGCACGGCCGTGCGTACGGGCATTGCGCAGCACATCGTCGCCAGCGGCCGCGTGCGGGTGGCGACCCGCGTCGCCGTAGCCGCCGAGATCGGCGGCCGTGTCGTCGCGATCCCCGTCCGCGAAGGTGACCGTGTCGCGGCCGGCGACATCCTGCTCCGGCTCGACGATGCCGAGGCGCGCGCGGCGGTGGCCGAAGCGCGCGCGGCCCTGGCCCAGGCCGTCGCGCGCGTCGACGAGGTGCGGCGCGTGACGGCCGTCGTCGCCGGCGAAGCGTCGCGCGAAGCGGCCGTAAACCTCGAGCGCGCCGAAGCCGAGCTGGCGCGCGTCCGGCGGCTTGCCGGGGCGGGCGCGCTACCCACCGCCACGCTTGAAGACGCCGAGCGCGCCGTGGCGGTCGCACGCGCGCAGAAGGAAGCCGCCGACGCCCGCGACGCCGCCGCGTCGGCCGAAGGCGTCGAACTCCGCCTGGCCGAAGCGGCCGTGGCCCAGGCCCAGGCCGCCG
>QGVF01000021.1 GCA_003242705.1 Acidobacteriota bacterium | reverse complement strand
CGCCGGCACGGTCGTCAGCACGTGCTGGGCGTGAACGACATCGATCGGATCGCGCAGGTGTCTGTCGAGGAGGTACGCCGCGAGCCGGCGCCAGAGCACTTCGTTCTTGATGATGTTGCGGACGTAAGGCAGCGCCGGGGCGCGCTGTTCGAAGCGGACGACGGGGACCCCTTCGTACGCGTCCGTCGAGACGCCGGTCGAGGCTGCAGCGCGTGCGTGGACGACATCGACCCGATGTCCGCGCGCGAGCAGACTGCGGACGAGCTCCCAGGTGCTCCAGCCGCTGCCGCCGCAGCCGGGCGGGAACGAGTCGGTCACGACGAGCACATGCAGCGGACGACTCATCGACGACGGCGCAGCGCCCGCAGGCGCTTGTCGAGGATCGCGCAGTGGGCCGACCAGCTGAAGTCGCGCACGACGCGGGCACGCGCGGCCGCGCCCATCCGCCGGCGCCGGTCGGGATCGGCGAGTGCGACGATCGCGCGATCGAGGGCACGCGGCTCCCGGGCGTCGTACAGGATGCCCTCGCGCTTGTCGTCGACGAGTCGCTTCAGGCGCGGCAGCGCCGGGGCGACGACGGGCAGCCCGACGGCCATGTACTCGAAGATCTTCAGCGGCGACCAGTAGAAGCCGAGCCGCAGCGGTGCGTGCTTGATCGGATCGAATGGCGCGACACCGATGTCGGCGGCCGCCAGCGCGGCCGGCAGGGTGTCGTGCGGCAGCGCGCCGGTGAACGTGATGCCCGGCACGTCGCGGGCCGCCGCTTCGGCCGCGTGGCGCTCGGGACCGTCGCCGATGAAGACGGCGCCGAAGCGCTGGTCGCCGTCGCGATGGAGCCGTGCCAGCGCCGCGGCCAGGTGTACGGCGCCGTGCCAGGAGCGGAACGCGCCGGCGAATACGCAGATGATCCGATCGTCGGTGCGCGTAAACGGCACCGGACCCGACGCATCGGGGCGGAAGTGGTCGACGTCGGCACCCCATTCCACTTCGAGGATCCGGCGCCGTTCGATCCACGGTGGCAGGATGTCGGCCGACGTGGTGATGAACAGGTCGGTGCGCCGGCAGATCGCTTCGCGCCAGCGCCGCATCGGCTCGACGAGCAGCGCCTTGTCGAGGCGCGCCTTGGCCGATCCCGGGTAGTCGATGATCGGGGCGTTGACCTCGAGCGCTGCGGGGATGCCGAGACGCGAGGCCGCCAGGACGCCTTCACCGCCGAAGTTGTAGTAGCGCTCGATTACGACGTCGGGGCGGATACGGCGCGCGAGATCGGTGAGCCTGCCGGCGCGCATCCAGCGCAGCTCGGGGCGCCCGAGCGGCGGGCCGAGCTCGTGCCAGTGCACGCGCGCATCGGGCCAGTCGCCCTCGCCGCGCTGCGTGACCACGTGCATCTCGTGTCCGAGCGTCGCGAGCCCGCTGGCCACGGCCTGCACGTGGACCGAGCCGCCGAGCGTGCCGGGCACGGTCTGATCGAGTGCCGCGTAGAGGATGCGCACGTCAGGAGGCTCCGCCCGGCGGGCTGTGCGGCTTGCGCAGCAGCGCGAAGAAGGGACCCGTCGGCACGCGGCCGAAGAGCAGCAGGTCGAGTTTCATCAGCGCGGTTGCGCCGCGCAGGCTCCAGTACAACAGGCCGCCGCGGCGCACCCTGGCCTGCGCCGAACGGCGCGCTTCGCGCACGCCGGCCGCCGCGTCGGTGGCCGCAGCAGCCGGGAGTCGACGCGCGGCGCGCCGTGACATCCAGCGCTCGACCATGCGCGCGACGACGTTTTCGAAGAAGGCGCCGACAACGGGCGAGTAGTACGTGATGCGCTCGACTTCGAAGCCGCAGTCGGCAGCCACCCGGCGCAGGTGCGCATGATCGACGAGCGGGTTGACGTGATCGGACTTCCGCAGCCGTTCCTGTCGCAGATCGATCAGGCCCAGCCGCTCGCAGAGCGACGCGAGGCGGTTCACGGCGCGCACACCCGCGGCGGGCCAGCCGTTCTGCCGGACGTGCGTGTAGACGAACAGCGCGCCGCCGGGCACCAGCACACGGTTCGCTTCGCGCAGCATTTCAATCAGCGCCGGCTCCGACAGATGCTCGAGCACGTCGAGCGACCACGCCTTGTCGAACTGTTCGCTTGCCAGGGGCAGGCGCCGCAGATCGCCGAGGATCAGGTCGGCGTGCTCGATGGCTTCGGGCGCGAAGTAGGGGCTGATGTCGACGCCGAGGACAGCTGCCCCGGTCGCGGCGTTCCAGACGATGGCCCGGCCGTTGCCGCACCCGAGATCGACGATGCGATCGCCGGGGCCCGGACGGAGGAACCGGCGGAGCATGTCGTTGCGGATACGCGAGCCGAGGACCGGCGGCGCAATGGCTTCGTGCCGTGCGTCGGCGTGCAGCTCGTGCTCGAGGTACTTCGTCTGCTCGGCGAAGGTGGTGCTCGGGCGGAGATCGAGGTAGCCGCGGCTCAGGTCGAAGGTGCGCCGGCAGGCGGTGCACATCATGGCCGGCGCGGAGCCGGCGCGGTCGAGCGGCGCCGTGCAGTCGGGACAGCGGACGAGGTCGACGAGCGCGGCGGAGATCATGCGGCCGCCGCCTCCAGGGCGGCCTCGAGCCGCTCGGCTCGTGCCTCCCAGGTGAACGCGGCGGCGCGCGCCAGCGCCGCCGCGCCAAGCCGTGCGGCCAGCGCCGGGTCAGCGGCGAGCGTCTCGATGGCGCCGGCCAGCGCCGCCGCATCGCCGGGCGGCACCAGCAGCGCGTCGACGTCGTGCGTGAGCACCTCGCGGATGGCCGGCAGATCCGAGGCGACGATCGCGCGGCCGAGCGCCATGTATTCGAAGAGCTTCAGCGGTGACGTGTAACGCTCGGAGATCGCGCTCGAGGTGTTGGGCAGAACCAGGATCGATGCGGCGGCCAGCCGGCCCGCGACGTCGGCCGGCGGCAGCTGGCCGGTCAGTTCGACGCGACTGCCGAGGCCGAGCGCGTCGATGCGCGCTTCGACGCGGCGGCGGTCCTGTTCGGCCGGATGACCGCCGATAATCAGACCCCGCACGGCGGGCAGTTTCGCGAGCGCCTCGATCAGCACGTCGACACCTTTCCACGGGTAGAGATGGCCGGCATAGCCGACGACGACCCCGTCGGCGGCCGGAGCGGCCGGCGGGGTCGTCTCCGGCGTCGGACCGCCGTCGGGGACGACGAACACGCGCGGGCGCTCGCCGAAGCGCCCGCGCAGCTCGTCGGCCAGATGCGCCGTGATCGTGACGTAGGCCGGCGCGCGGCGCCAGACGCGCGCCTCGCGCCGGGCCAGCCGCGCCAGCTTGGCCGGCGAGGGCGCCAGCTCGGGCCGGCCCAGCAGGCGCGGCAGTTCGGCGCTGACGACGTCGGCCAGGCCGTGCGACTCGTAGACGAGGCGCACGGTCGGGCCGGGCAGCGCGAGCAGCAGCGCGGCCAGACCGAGGTCGCGCGTGAAGACGACCGAACGCGCCGCGCGGGCGGCCAGCGCCGCCTCGATGAGGAAGCGGACGCGCCGGGCCGTCGGGCCAGGCGCGCCGCCGATCGTCCGGATGGTCAGCGAGCTTGGGCGGTCGATGCCGTAGAAGGCAAAGGGATCCCGTGCCGGCCTCGACGTATCGGGCCGCACGACGAGTGTCACCTCGTGTCCCCGGGTCGCCAGCGCGCGACACGTCGCCATCGTCTGCACACCGTTGGCGCGTTCGATGGGGAATCTGGTGTCTGCGAGATAGAGAACCTTCACGATCTCCTGGCTGGCCCGGGAGCGCCGGGGCGTGACAGAAGGGACATCCGGATCCGACGAGATCGGGACGCGTTCTAGTCTAGCCGAGAGGTCACTCGCGCGGCAGCCCGTAGAACGACTCGCGGTCGGCGAAATAGCGGGCGACGAGCCCGGGCATCCGCGCCGGCAGCTCGACGAACGTCGTCCAGGCGTTGTCGGCCGGGGAGAGGCGCTGGCGATCCATCAGGTGCAGGCCGAACTGCGCCATCAGGCCCACGTTCCACCAGACGAGCACCGCCAGGCCCGCGGCGACGGCGGCTCTCACCGGACGCGTCGCGGAAACCGCGGGCAGCAGGGCGGCAAGGCCGACCGTGAGCACGGGCGTCAGCGCGACGAAGCGCCGCTGCCCGAACGCACCGGCTACGGTCCACGATTCGACGCTGCCCGATACGTACACCTGCAGGGCGACGATGAGCAGAAGGAGCAGGGCGAGCCAGCGCCGGTCGGCGGCCGGCCGCGAAGCGGCATCCTCGCCGGGCGCCGTGCGGCCGGCGGCCAGCCAGACCAGCCCGGCGAGTGCAACCAGCGCGAGCGGCGTCCAGAAGAAGAAGCCGTGCCGGGGGGAGAAGAGTACTTCCAGGAAGTGCGGCGACGTCCAGGTCATCTTCCGTGAGACCAGTACGGTCGGGCCCGGGTGGCCGTTGAGCGCGGTGTAGGCGAGCAGCTGCGGCAGGTAGCCGGCCAGACCGGTGGCCACGCCCACGGCGGCGCGGACGAGCGGTGCGCGCCACCCGTCAGGATGGGCCCGTCCCGTCCGCCACGCCCAGCGCAGAAAGTCGACGCCTGGCGCGATGGCCACGAACGCGTCCTGCTCGCGGACCATCGGCAGCAGAGCCGCGGTGAGCCCGAGCGCGACCATGCCGCCAACGGACCAGCGTTCACGGACGCGCAGCCAGGTCCACAGGAAGAGCGCGACGGCAAAGGCCGAGCACGCGTGCGCGAACACGGGCGCCACGTACATGTAGAACAGCAACGGTGTCCCGAACCAGACGACCGCAGCGGCCGTCGTGCCGTTTGCTCCGGTCAGCCGTCGTGCGACGGCGGCCGACAGCAGGACAGCGGCAAATCCGTAGAGGGCCGAGCCGTAGGCGACGGCCGCGATGTACGGCCGGCTGAAGCCGTCGGTGATGCCGCCGGTCAGGCCTGCGGCGAGGTGGCCGGCGGCGTAGAACGGCAGCCACAGGATGGCCGAGCCGATCGGCGCGAAGTTCGGCCGCCGGCCCGCCTCGTTGGTCATCTCGAGGAACGTCGCGATGAAGCCCGGATTGCGGCCCGGACCGGCGTCGACGAAGTAGCGGTATTCGTTCTCGAAGTCGACGTCGCGGTCGAACGTCCAGGAGTGGAGCCAGGCGAAGAATTGAATTTCGTCCGAGGCGTTGATGCGCGTGGTGACCGCCGGCAGCAGGGCCACGAAGAGCAGCGGCAGGATCCAGCGGCCGGATCGCCACGGACGGACGCGCCGGCCGGTGTTCGGCTCAGAGACCAAGGCTTCGGACGACAAGACCCTGCACCACCTGCATCGCGTTGAAACCGGCGTGATTGACCATCCCGAGCACCGCCGATCGACGCCGAATGTAGACGATGCCCCAGATCAGGCCAAGCGTGCCGACGGCAATGGCGACATCGACGCCCTGGTCGACGTGCAGCGCGCCGAACAGGAGCGTGAACAGGACGAGGCCGACGCGGATGCCGCCGAGCCGCTGATCGAACCGATGCAGCACGAAGGCGCGCTGAATCTCCTCGCGCACGCCGCCGGCCAGCACGACGACCACGAGGAACACCGCTGCACGGCCCGGTGTGTCCATGAAGGTGAGCAGCGGATTGTCAGGCACCGTCTGCAGCCACGGGGCGACGGTCCGGAGCGTCAGGACGACGGCAGCCACGACGAGGAAGACCGCGGGCACGAAGGCAACGCCGAGCAGGATTTCGCGCAGGACCGGGCGGCCACCGACGAGCACGTCGGAGAGCCGCTCGCCGGTCGCGCGCAAGAAGAGGCGGATCAGCCCGATCACCAGCAGCGTGTCGACGAGGCTCAGCGTGGCGAAGAAGCCGAGCGAGAGCCGGTCGCCGTCGCGCGGCGACATGCCCAGCCCCGCGTAGAGGAGTGCGCCGACGACCACCTGCGTCGGGACGCCGCTGACGAGCAGCGTCTCGAGGAGCGCGACGAGACGAGGCTGCGGCGGGCGGACGGCGACGACCGCCTCCGGGCTGGCAGGACTGCCCGTCACGGAACCTTCGAGCACGTAGCCACTGTATCAGCCGGTCCGGCGCGTCCGCGCGGTGGGAGGCGTGGGCCCCTGACGGGCGGCCGTCCGGGCGGTGGTGAGACCGGAGGGGCGACGCGGTGGGGGCCGGGACCGCGGGTATCCGGCTGACTTCGCAGGCTTGGGCGACGGGCCCGGCGTAGTCGGAAGGCCCGGGGGCGAGCCGGGGACCGGGGCCCGAGGGGCGACCGCCGTCGGACGGGCATCCGGGCTGCAGATCTGAGAAAATAGGGCAAGTGGAAGAACACCCCGTAAACTCGTGCTCTCCCCAGCATCTGGAGGTCATTGGCGAGCGCCGACCCAAGATATAGTGGGCAAACGTCTTGACAAGCCGGACGACGAAGGGCGTATAGTTCGGCTTCCAGTTTCCGCCGACACACGGCGCGCAGATACGGGAAAAACCAGTCAGCACCAGACGCGGGCGCGCCCGTCCGTGTACGGGTTCCAGAGGTGCTGGTGAGCATGGGCACGCAGTCGGCTGCGGGCTTCGGGGGGACGTCGATGCAGCAGGTTCAACACGTGGAGACGACGAGCACCACGATGGCGCGGACCTTTGGTCCGGGGCCGTCGATTCCTGGGCTGGAGTTCGAGCGCTACTTCTCGCGGGAGGGCGTTGACCCGTTCGACGAGGTCGAGTGGGAGCTGCGCTCGGCGGTGATCACCAACGAGCGCGGGGAAGTCGTTTTCGAGCAGCGCGACGTCGAGTTCCCGAAATTCTGGTCGCAGCAGGCGACCAACATCGTCGTCTCGAAGTATTTCCGCGG
The DNA here is from genome assembly GCA_003242705.1 of Acidobacteriota bacterium. Lineage (GTDB taxonomy): Bacteria > Acidobacteriota > Vicinamibacteria > Vicinamibacterales > SCN-69-37 > SCN-69-37. The sequence continues at coordinate 29,080 of QGVF01000021.1, read as the reverse complement.
GCAGCTCGGGACGCCCGAGCGCGAGCGGTCGGTGCGGCAGCTGATCGGGCGCGTGGTCGACACGATTACGGGCTGGGCGCGCGAGCAGAAGTACTTCGCGTCGGAAGACGACCTGCTGGCCTTCCGCGACGACCTGAAGCACCTGCTGCTGTACCAGAAGGGCTCGTTCAACAGCCCGGTGTGGTTCAACGTCGGCTTCGAGAAGTCGCCGCAGTGCTCGGCGTGCTTCATCAACTCGGTGCAGGACACGATGGAGTCGATCCTGACGCTGGCGCGCACCGAGGGCATGCTGTTCAAGTTCGGGTCGGGGACCGGGTCGAACCTGTCGACGATCCGGTCGTCGCGCGAGATGCTGGCCGGCGGCGGGACGGCGTCGGGGCCGGTGTCGTTCATGAAGGGCTTCGATGCGTTTGCCGGCGTCATCAAGTCGGGCGGCAAGACGCGGCGTGCGGCGAAGATGGTCATCCTCAACGCCGATCACCCCGACATCGTCGAGTTCATCAACTGCAAGGTCGAGGAAGAGAAGAAGGCCTGGGCGCTCATCGACGCCGGCTACGACGGCTCGTTCACGGGCACGGCCTACTCGTCGGTCTTCTTCCAGAACTCGAACAACTCGGTGCGGGTGACCGACGAGTTCATGCGCGCGGTGCTCGACGACGGCGAGTGGAGCACGCGGGCGGTGACGACGGGCGAGGTGGTGGCCACCTACAAGGCGCGCGACCTCATGCGGCAGATCGCCGAGGCGACCTGGATCTGCGGCGATCCGGGCATGCAGTTCGACACGACGATCAACGACTGGCACACCTGCCCGAACTCGGGGCGCATCAACGCGAGCAACCCGTGCTCCGAGTACATGTTCCTCGACGATTCGGCGTGCAACCTGGCGTCGCTCAACCTCATGAAGTTCCTGCGCGAGGACGGTGAGTTCGACGCCGAGGCGTTCCGCAAGGCGTGCGAGACGTTCATCACGGCGCAGGAGATCCTCGTCGACAACGCGAGCTACCCGACGCCGGCGATCGCGAAGAACAGCCACGCCTTCCGGCCGCTGGGCCTCGGCTACGCGAACCTGGGCGCGCTGCTGATGTCGCGCGGGCTGCCGTACGACAGCGACGCCGGCCGCGACTATGCGGCGGTGATCACGGCCATCATGCACGGGTCGGCCTATGCGCAGTCGGCGCGGATCGCGCGCGACCACGGCGGGCCGTTCCCCGAGTTCGAGAAGAACCGCGAGCCGATGCTGCGCGTGATGCGGAAGCACCGGTCGGCGCTGCGCGACATCAACCGCGCCAACGTGCCGCAGGAGCTGTTCGAGTACGCGCGTGAGGTCTGGGACGAGTGCATCGAGCTGGGGGAGCAGCACGGCTACCGCAACGCGCAGGCCACCGTGCTGGCGCCGACCGGCACGATCGGCTTCATGATGGACTGCGACACGACGGGCGTCGAGCCCGACATCGCGCTGGTGAAGTACAAGAAGCTCGTCGGCGGCGGCGTGATGAAGATCGTCAACACGACGGTGCCGATGGCACTCGAGCGGCTCGGCTATTCGCAGGACCAGATTGCGGACATCCTGGCCTACATCGACGAGCACGAGACGATCGAGGGCGCGCCGCACCTGAAGGACAGCCACCTGGCGGTCTTCGACTGCGCATTCAAGCCGGCCCGGGGCACCCGCTCGATCCACTACATGGGGCACATCAAGATGATGGGCGCCGTGCAGCCGTTCATCTCGGGGGCGATCAGCAAGACGGTCAACGTCCCGAAGACGGCCACGGTGGAGGAGATCGAGCAGGCCTACATCCACGCGTGGCGGATCGGCGCCAAGGCCGTGTCGATCTACCGCGACGGCAGCAAGCGGACGCAGCCGCTCAACACGACGAAGGAGAAGGAGAAGGAAGCGGCGGCCGTCGAGGCGGCGCCCCGTCGCCGACGCCTGCCCGACGAGCGGCGCTCGATCACCCACAAGTTCGACATCGCCGGGCACGAGGGCTACATCACGGTCGGCCTGTACGAGGACGGCCAGCCGGGTGAGCTGTTCCTTACGATGGCGAAGGAGGGCTCGACGATCTCGGGCTTTGCCGACGCGTTCGCCCAGGCCATCAGCTACGCGCTGCAGTACGGCGTGCCGCTGAGCGACCTGGTCGACAAGTTCAGCCACGTGCGGTTCGAACCGTCGGGTATGACGAAGAATCCCGAGGTCCGCTTCGCCAAGTCGATCGTCGACTACATCTTCCGGTGGCTCGCCACGAAGTTCCTGTCGCCGGAAGCGCAGCTGCAGGTGGGCGTCAACGTCCGCGAGGATCAGGTGACGACACCTGAGCAGCTCGTGCTCGACGTCGCCGGCACCGTGCCCGGCGGCGATCGGGTCGCCGGCAGCAGCACGGCGCCGGCTGGCAATGCGCCGATGTCGACGATCCAGAACCAGGAGGATGCGCCGCCCTGCTCGATGTGCGGCGCGATCATGGTGCGGTCGGGCGCGTGCTACAAGTGCGCCAACTGCGGCAACACGAGCGGCTGCGCGTAAGGCACAGACGCGTCAGTTGGACGGTGTCACACGGGCGCGACGGCATCCACCGTCGCGCCCGTCGTGCGTACGCGACCGGCGGATCGCGATGGCGCGTCGCAGCGGACACCGTTGAACGGGGCCTCGACGCGCTGGCCACGCTTTGCCCTCTTTCTCCGGCTCCGAGGCGAGGCCGGGCCCCTGCAGCGCGCGACGCGACGCAGCCGGCCGGGTTGCGGGGAGACGCACAGGCGGACGCGGTGCACCCGCGCTCGATTGGCGCAGCCGCGCGGTTGAGCGATCAGTCGCCGCTGCGGGTGATGCCGCGCCGGTTGTACAGGTACGACGCCACCAGCAGCAGGACGCCGACACCGAGCACGGTCAGCATGCGGTAGAGCCGATCGAGGCCCGCGATGTCGTGCGCCAGCACCTTGACGCTCGTGATCCCGAAGAGCGCGATCGCGAAGTAGCGCGCCGGCGCGTACCGGCGACGGATGCCGACGGCGACGAGGACGAGTGCGTAGAGCGCCCAGCTCACCGACAGCGTGAGCTGGGCCGCGAGCGCGGCGGTCCTGTCGATGCGCTGCTGGAAGAACGCGTGAATCTCGGCCGACAGAAAGACGACGGCGAGCAGGTTCACGAGCGCGATCAGGACATCACGCGGCCGCTGGCGCACGGCGGGCGTTCCGTCGGCGCGCATCCGGACCGCCAGCCAGCCGAGCAGGCCGATGACCAGCAGCGTCGCCGCGGCACGCGCGTTGAACAGGGGCATGTCGGACGCGGCGAGCGGGCGTTCCAGCAGGCCGAGCGTGCCGATATACCCGCCGAGGATCAGGGCGACGGCACACCATCCGACGACGTGGCTCCGTTCACGCAGCGCCAGCCACGCCAGAAACACGCCCTCGGCGACCCACGCCGCCGGGACCGCGGGTCCGTCGACGGCCACGACGACGGCCGCCGCCGTCAGGGCGGCGCCGAGCACGGTGAACTGCATCGCCATCCGCGGCGCCCGCGTCCGGGCAGCGAGCGCGAGGACGACGTTCCACATTGCCGGAACGGTGACTGCCGCGATGCTCCACGACGGCGAGTGCGTTTCAGCGGTCAGGTACAGCGTGAAGGGCAGCAGCAGGCCGTTGGCCTGCGTGTGCATTGCCTGCGGGACGTTCAGGGTCCCGCGTTCGTCAGCCGGGGCCGCGGCTTCCCACTGCGCGGCCAGGTGCAGCGTGTAGATCGCGATCGACACGCCGACGCCGGCCGCCAGCCAGCGAGGAAACGCCAGGTCCAGCAGCCACAGCAGCGCCGGTCCGCCCACCAGGAGCAGGACGCCGAGGCGCAGCATGGGCGAGCGGAGGCGCTGCGCGACGGCGAGTCCTGCCGCCGAGGCAAGTACGAGGTAGACCAGCCACGCGGCCGGGTGCCTCGCGAGCAGAACGATCGAGGCGAGGTGATAGGCAACCGGGGCGGTCGCGAGCAGGCCGATGGCCACGACGGCGCGCAGCGATCGATCAGGCGAAGCGATGAGATCGCGCAGCACGATCGTGAACAGTACGACGTAGAGCGTCAGGAACAGCTCGGTCAGCAGCCAGTGCGAGGCGTCGTACGGGCCGGCCAGCCAGGCGAGGACGAGGATGGCGGTCGAGACGTAGCTGCCCGCCGCCAGCAGCGGCCAGTCGTGCCGCCGCGCGAGCAGGGCAGTGCCGGCCACGAGGACGGCCATGTAGGTGAAGAGGGTCCCCGGCGCGTTGCGCTCGCCGCCGATCAGCACCGGGGTCGCGAAGCCGCCGACGAGCGCCAGCCCGGCGAGTATCTGCGACTGATGCCGGTCGGCCAGCCACGCGGCTGCGGCTGTCACGGCGATCATCATCGCGAAGGCCGGCCCCGCAGAGACGAGCGCGTAGAAGTGAAGCGCCGCGTAGATCGAGAGGTACAGCGTCAGGATGCCGCCGCCGGCCAGCGCCTGGCCGAACCAGGCGAGTCCCCGTCGCGACAGCCGGAGTCCTCCGGCCACCAGCGCCGCGCCGACCGCGAGGCCCGCCGCCACGCGCATCGGTTCGCTGATCCACCCGCTGTCGAACGCGAACTTGACGAAGTAGCTCACGCCGAGCACGACGGCGGCGAGTCCGGCATAGAGCAGCCAGCGGCTGCCAATGCGCTGCTCGAGATCCTCGGCGCCTGCCGTCCGTGCGCCGGCCGGCCCGGGACCGACCGCTGGCTGATCAACCGTCGGCCCATCGACAGGCCGCAACACCGACGGGCCGGGAGGCGCTGCGGGTCCGGTTCGGCCGCCGGTCGGGGTGCCGGGCGCGACGTCTGCAGGCCGGGCCGACAACGTGGCTGCCTGGAATGCCGGCGGCGCGGACGGATCCGGCGAGGGAGCCGGGGAGACTTCGGCCGGTGCCGACGCGGAGGTCCGCGACAGGTCGGCGTCGGGGGGGCGCCGATCTTCGAGCCGCGCGACGGCGGCTTCGAGCGCCTCCAGCCGGTCGGCCATCGACCGGGCAATGCGGCGCGCCTCCCGCGCTCTCAGCAGCGAAAGGATCGGCACCACTATCGTCAGGAGGATAGCGCCGGTTGCGAGCAGGAGTCCGATGAGTGCTCCGAGCACCTCTCCGGTTATCGGCAGCAGTGGCGTCCGGCCTGAGCGGAAATCCGGAGTTCACCGGATTGACGACGCCGGGAGCCGTGGGGCAATATGCGCGCGGTTTCCGACAATTCGATGCACGGCTCCCCATCTCCCCTGGCGCTCCCCCAGGTCGACCGCGAGCTGCCCCTGTACTTGCGCACCAGTGCGCCCGTCGTGTTTGCCGACGGGTTCTACGATGAAGAGCGGCACGGGCTCGACGCCTTCCGCTGGATGCGCGAGTCGGGCCGGCTGGCGTTCGCACCCGCTGACGTCCCGCGGTTTCTCGAGGTCTGGGTCCTCTCCGAGTTCCACGACCTGTCGCAGCACCTCGAGGTGTCGTGCGGCCCGGTCAGGGAACGGATTCCGCTGCTGACCGGCTGGGGTCGGCTGTCGCTGCCGGTTCCAGCCGGGACGGATCACGTCGCGTTCACCGTCAACCGGATCTTCCCGCGCGAGTACTACCCGGACGACTCGCGGACGCTCAGCGTGCGGATGCGGCCGCCGCTGCTGCACGAGGATACGGACCGGCACACGCACATCAGGCGCCAGTACGCCAACGCCGTGGCCAACACGCGCGAGATGCTCGAGGGGCGGACGGCCCTCGCCTCGACGCCGCCGAGCCTCGGCATCGATCTGTACGGCGTCTGCAACGTGAAGCCGCCGTGCGTCTACTGCGAATGGGACTTTGCCAAGGCGCTCGAGGGGCGGCACGTCGACACACCGTTCACGCTCGACACGCTCCGTGAGTGGGGGCCGTTCTTCGACAACAGCGTCAGCCTCGTGAACTGCTCGATCGGCGAGCCGTTCATGATGAAGAACATCGACGAGCTGCTCGACGCGTTCGGCAACGCCGGGAAGGTGCTGGAGATGACCACCAACGGTCAAATCCTCACCGACCGCAACATCCGGACGCTGCTCGGCCGGCCCATCGACCTCTACGTGTCGCTCGACGCCGGCACGCCGGACACCTACGCGAAGCTGCGCAACCAGCGGTTCTCCACCATCCTCGAGAACCTGCGCCGGCTCGTCGAGGCGAAGGGTGGACCCGGCGCGCTGCCGCACGTGCACCTGGTCTTCATGCCGATGCGCGTCAACGTCGGCGAGCTGGAGCAGTTTGTCCGGATTGCCGCCGATCTGCGCGTCGATCGCCTCGTGCTGCGGCCGCTGAACTACTCCGACGGTATTGCGCTCGACTGGGAGCGCGGCGGCTACCGGTTCGAGTACCAGCGGGAGCTGCTGCCGTTCGAGGAGCTCGTGCGCGTGAGCGGCCGCGCCGCCGAGCTCTGCCGGCGCTACGGTGTCGAGCTGGCCGATCAGATGGACTTCGGCGGCGACCTGGGCGAGCGGTTTGCCGAGCTGTTTCAGGAAGGCCGACAGTCGGTGATGGTCGAGCCGGGCGGCGAAGCGACGCGCGAGGCCACGCCGCCCGGCGGCGACGAGTCGTCGACGCAGACGCCGGACGCGTCGGCAGTCGTGGCCGGGCCGGCAGGAGCGCCCGTGTCGCCGCCGTCCGTCACGCAGTCCGTCGAATCACACGACGCTCTGGCGGGTCCTTCGTTCGACGGCCAGCTTGCCCTTGCCGACGGACACTCCGCGCCGATCGAAGTGCGGCCGGTGGCGATGCCCGCCGAAGCCGCGCGACCGTCGCTCGGTGCAGAGCGGAAGCCGGCATGCACCGAGCCGTGGAGGAGCCTGTACATCCTCCGGCGTGGCGTGCTTCCGTGCTGCTACGGCGGGGCGCCCATTGCCGACATGACGGAGTACCGCTCGGCCTGGAACTCACCGCTGCTCCAGGACATCCGCGCCGAGCTGGCGGCCGGACGGTTCCATGCCTACTGCCTGAAGTCGCCGGCGTGTCCGATCGTTCGCAAGTCGGTACAGGCGCGCGCGCTGCCCGTCCGCCAGGCGGTGTACGTGCAGCTGCGGCGCGGATGGACCCGCTTCGACCGGATGACCCGTGGCGGCGCCGGGCGGCTGCTGCACTGGAGCCGGCTCGCGGTGCGTGGCGCGCGTCGTGTCTTGACCGATCCCGAGTACCGGAGGCGCAGATTCGCGCGTCGTCTGCCGAACTGAGGCCGCGCGTCAGCCGGCGCCGGCCGATCGGTGGATGTCGGCGCCCGCGAGCAGTGCCCGGACGACATCGGCCGCCAGGTAGCCGGTCGATTCCTCCGGCATGAACGAGCGGATGCCCGCGAGCCCGTCGCCCGAGGTGACGATGGGCGGCTCGACGTGGCGTCCGGCGCGGATCTGCGGGTGGCCCGCGCTCGCCATCAGCGCGTTGCAGATGCACTTGCGTCCGGTCGTCTCCTGCTGATCGCCGCCCTTCGACACGAACACGTTGACCGGCTCGGCCGCGCAGCGGTAGTCGATGCGGCCGTCGGGCGTGACGTACGACTCGCGCAGGTAGCCGAGATCGCAGATGCGCGGACGCGCGGCGTAGACCTCGGCATCGGCCACCGTGCCGGGGACCTGCACGACCTTGAAGGGGAACCCCGTGGGCGAGGCGAGCGGATCGGTGCGGACCGGGGCGCTGCCGCGCCTGACGGCGAGCCGGATCGTTTCCTTCATGTCGGCCCTCAGGCCGGACTCTTCGCAGTAGGCGAACGCCGTGCCCACCTGCACACCGGCGGCACCGGCCGCCAGGGCGCGCTGCACGGCTTCGGGATCGCCGTAGCCGCCGGCCAGCCAGAACGGCACCCCCAGCTCGCGCAGCGCCGCGAGGTCCACCCGATCGCGTTCGCCGTACACGGGCTGGCCCAGCTCGTCGAACGTGGGTCTGCCGCGCGGCGGGGCATTGTGGCCGCCGGCCGTCGGGCCTTCCACGATCAGGCCGTCGACCCTGCCGTTGGCCCGCCGCAGCATGGTGGTGGCCAGCGTGTTGGAGGCGATGATGGCCAGGAACTTCGGTCGCGCGGGCGGGTCGATCGGCGCTTCGATGAAGTCGGCCGGCGTGAACGTCATCAGCGTGTCGTCGCCGGGGCGCGCGCCGGTGACGGTAATCGGATACGAGGCCGGCTCGAGCCGCGCGAAGGCATCGAGCACGCCCGGAATCCTGAGCGGGATCCCGGCGCCCATCAGGACGTAGTCGACTCCCGCGAGCATCGCGCCGAAGATCGACGCCAGGTGCGGCCACTGAATCTTCTCGAGATAGTTGATGCCCACCGGGTGGCCGTGCCCCTCCTTTGCGAGCCACACCTCGACGAAGTTGGCGACGATGCACAGCTCGACCAGATCGCGGGGCGGGTGGAGACTCCACATCGGCAGCGGGCGGTAGCTGGCCGTGAGCGGTCGACCGCCGGCGATGAAGTAGCGATCGAGAACGCGCGCGGCCATGTCGGGAAACGGGAATGCCGCGAGCGCGCGCCGCATATGGCCCTCGGGGTCGCCGTCCTGCAGGCGCCGCGCAAGTACCTGATCGAGCGCGGTGCCGGACACGACGCCGAGCTGGCCGGTCGACGACACGGCGTTCGCCAGCCGCCAGTTCGAGACGCCGACGCCCATGCCGCCCTGAATGATGGTGGGGAGTGTGTGTGTCGTACCCGCAGCAGTCATGGTCTTTCATGACACCACGGATTCACGCGTCCGACTGTGAGAGTCCTGTGAGAGTTGCACGCTCGGTCGGCGTCGAGGTGCGCGCCGGAGGCAGACCGACGGGGGAACGCAGCACGGCGACCCGGCGCACGTTTGTCAGCACCGGACCCGTCGTCGTAAGCTAGCGGCGGCTTTCTGCTCAAAGAGGACGTGCGGTCCGGGCTGCCGGTGACTGACCGGCCGGCGCGGTTCGTGGAACCGGTTCGGCCGCCCGTGTGGCGGCTGCGCGTCCGCTCGTGTGTAGGGGGAATCGAATGGCGAAGAAAGTGCGCGTGGGCATCGTCGGCCTCGGCTTCGGTGCCGAGTTCATCCCGATCTACCAGCGGCATCCGGATGCCGAGATGTACGCCATCTGCCGGAGGGACCGCGCCGAGCTCGATGCGTGCGGCGACCGGTTCGGGGTGGAGAAGCGCTACACCAGCTTCGAGGAGATGATCGCCGATCCGGATCTGGACGCGGTGCACATCAACACGCCCATTGCCGACCACGCACCGCAGGCCATTGCGGCTCTTCGGGCCGGCAAGCACGTGGCCAGCACCGTACCCGCGGCCACGAGCATCGATGAATGTCGCCAGCTCGTCGAGGCGCAGCGCGCGAGCGGCAAGGTCTACATGATGATGGAGACCGTCGTCTACAGCCGCGAGTACCTGTTCGTGAAGGAGCTGTACGACAAGGGCGAGCTCGGGCGCATCCAGTTCCTGCGCGGCAGCCACCAGCAGGACATGGAGGGGTGGCCGTCCTACTGGGAGGGCTTCCCGCCGATGCACTATGCGACGCACTGCGTGAGCCCGTGCCTGGCGCTGCTGGGCAAGCACGCCGAGTCGGTCGTCTGCCACGGGTCCGGACGCATCGACGAGTCGCTCATCCCGAAGTACGGCAGTCCTTTCGCCATCGAGACGGCCACCTTCAAGCTGCGCGACTCGGACGTCTGCGCCGAGGTGACGCGCAGCCTGTTCAACACGGCGCGGCAGTACCGCGAGAGCTTCGACGTCTACGGGTCGAAGAAGTCGTTCGAGTGGCAGCAGATCGAGGGGGAGGATCCGGTCATCCACACGAAGAGCACGAAGGAGCATCCGCTCTCGGAGGCCGAGATTCCCCAGCGCGTCCAGGTGCCCGACTACGCGCACCTGCTCCCGGAGTCCATCCGCATGTTCACGCAGCCGTCGGCGATTCAGGATGCCGACCACCTGTCGTTCCTCCAGGGCGGCGGGCACGGCGGCTCGCATCCTCACCTGGTGCACAACTTCCTGCAGGCCGTGCTCGGCCGGCAGCCGGCCATGCCCGACGTCGAGACGTCGGTCAACTGGACGATGGTGGGCATCTGCGCGCACGAGTCGGCGCTCAAGGGCGGCGCGCGGATCGAGATCCCACGGTTCTGACGACCATGCGGTTCGGCGTCAACACCTTCATCTGGACGTCGGAGTTCACGCGGGCGAACCTCGACCTGCTCCCGCGCATCCGCGAGGCCGGCTTCGACGGCGTGGAACTGCCGGTGGCGCAGCCGGCGGCGTTTCCGGCGGCAGACGTCCGGCGTGCACTCGAGGCCAGCGGCCTCGAGTGCACCGTCTGTTCGGTCATTCTCGAGGACTACAGCCTGGTCGACGACGATGCCGACGTCCGCCGGCGCACGCAGCAGCACGTCCGCGACGTGATCCGCGTGGCGCACGACCTCGGCGCTTCACTCGTCAACGGGCCCCTGTACGCGCCGGTCGGCTACCTGCCGGGCCGCCGGCGGACCGACGACGAGTGGCGGCGCGCGGTCGAGGGATACCAGGCGCTCGTGCCCGATCTCGAGGCGAACGATATGACGCTCGCCATCGAGCCGCTCAACCGTTTCGAGACGTACTTCCTGAACACGGCGGCCGACGCGAAGGCGCTCTGCGACGCCGTCGGTCATCCGCGGGTCGGCGTCGCCTTCGACACCTTTCACGCCAACATCGAAGAGAAGGATCTGGCCGCGGCGTGCCGGCACCTGGGAGCGCACGTGAAGCACGTGCAGGCGTCCGAGAACGACCGCGGCACGCCCGGCAGTGGTCACGTCGACTGGCCGGGCCTGTTCACCGCGCTTCGCGACATCGGCTACGACGCCTGGCTGACGATCGAGAGTTTCGGGCCGCACCAGGGCCGGTTCAGCTCGGCTGTCTGCATCTGGCGCGACATCGAGCCCGACGTCGAATCGATCGCGTTCGACGGCCTGCGCTTCCTGAAGACGCTGTAGGGACAGACCCTGGACATCGGGCGCCGCGGCCGCAAGGCCAGTGTTCGAGCGCCGTGGCGCCCGGTCCTGGAGCGGAATCGGCTACGATCGTCGCCGCGTGTCCGATCCGCTGCTTTCGATCCTCGAACAGTACTGGGGCTACACGGCGTTCCGCCCGCTGCAGCGCGAGGCCATGGACGCCGTCCTCGCGCGCCGCGACTCGCTCGTCGTCATGCCGACGGGCGGCGGCAAGTCGCTCTGCTTCCAGGCGCCCGCGCTGGTCGGCGACGGCCTGGCCATCGTCGTATCGCCGCTCATCGCGCTGATGAAGGATCAGGTGGACACGCTGGTCGGCAACGGCGTGCCGGCGGCCTGCCTCCACAGCGGTCTTTCGGACGAGGCCCGGGCCGATGTGCTGGCCGGGATCGCCGGGGGCCGCTACCGGCTGCTCTACGCGGCGCCGGAACGGCTCGTCGGCGAGGGCCGGCACGCGCTCTTTTCGCGCATCGGCCGGCAGCCGGTGCAGTTCATCGCGATCGACGAGGCGCACTGCATCAGCCAGTGGGGGCACGACTTCCGGCCCGAGTACCGCCAGCTCGCCGACCTGCGGCAGCGCTGGCCGGGCGTGAGCCTGCATGCGTTCACGGCAACGGCCACCGCCCGCGTCCGTCGCGACATCGTCGAGCAGCTCGCGCTCAGGGAGCCGGTCGAACTGATCGGATCGTTCGACCGCCCGAACCTCGTCTATCGCGTGCTGCCGCGGTCGAACCTGCGCAGGCAGCTGCAGGACGTCCTGGCGCGGCACGCCCACGAGGCCGGCATCGTCTACTGCCAGTCGCGGCGCGAGGTCGACGACCTGTCGGCATGGCTGCGTGAGCAGGGCGTGCGGGCGCTGCCGTACCACGCGGGGATGGGCGACGAGGAACGGCACCGCAATCAGGACGCGTTCCTCAACGAAGACGTCGACGTGGTCGTGGCGACGGTCGCCTTCGGCATGGGGATCGACCGATCGGACGTGCGCTTCGTCGTGCATGCCGGCGCGCCGCAGTCGCTCGAGCACTACCAGCAGGAAGCGGGGCGTGCGGGGCGCGATGGCCTCGAGGCGGAGTGCGTGCTGATCTATTCGGGCGGCGACTTCGCCCGCTGGCGGACGATGTTCGAGCAGGCGGGCGGAGAGGTCGAGGCGCGGCGGGCGCTGCTGCGCGACATGGAACGCTACGCGTCGACCGTCGGCTGCCGGCATCGCTTCCTCGTCAGCTACTTCGGCGAGCGGTGGGAAAAGGACGGCTGCGGCGCCTGCGACTACTGCCTCGGCGAGCTCGAGCCGGTGCCCGATGCGGTGACCGTCGCGCGCAAGATCCTGTCGGCCGTCGCACGCGTCGGCCAGCGCTTCGGCGCCGCGCACGTCATCAACGTGCTGCGGGGCCGGCCGACCGAGGCCGTCGTCCAGCGCGGGCACGCCGACCTCAGCGTGTTCGGTCTGCTCGGCGAGCATTCGGTCGAGCAGGTGCGCGGCTACATCGATCAGCTGCTGGCCGGCGGGTGGCTGCGTCAGAGCGAGGGCGACTACCCGGTGCTCCAGCTCACGCAGGCCGGCATCGCCCTCATGAAGGATCCGGCGACTGCACCGGATCTGGCGCTCGCCCGGCAGCGCAGGCCGCAGAAGGGGCGCGGGGCCGGCGGCGCGCGCGAGGCCGCGTCGTGGGAGGGCGTCGATCGCGACCTGTTCGAGTCGCTGCGCGTGCTGCGGCTGCACATCGCCCGCGCCCGCGCCGTGCCGCCCTATGTCGTGTTCCACGACACGACGCTGCGCGAGCTGGCGCGCGTGCGCCCGTCGACGCTCGAGGAGCTCCGCCACGTGTATGGGGTCGGCCAGCGGAAGGCCGACGATTACGGCGAGGCGATTCTCGAGGTCATCCGCGAGCACTGCCAGCCGACCGGCTGAGTCCGCTTGCCTGACGCGTGGATGATCACGTATTGAGATGGCAGTCCCGCATCGTGATTCGGCAATGACTGGTCGGAAGCACTCCGGACCGGGGGCACCGCTGCCGCCCACGCTCATCTACACGGGGGGCTTCCTGCTCGGCTGGTGGCTCGAGCGGAAGGCGCCGCTCTGGCCCGCGTGGCAGACGCCGATGGTCGTGACCATCCTCGGCTGGCTGCTTGCGGCCGCCGGGCTTGGGCTGTTCATCTGGGGCCTGGCGACCTTCGCGCGCATGCGGACCGGCATCATGCTCCAGCAGCCGGCAACGCGCGTGGTCGACGTGCCCCCGTACTCATGGTCGCGCAACCCGCAGTACGTGTCGTTCACGATGATCTATGCCGGTCTTGCGCTCGTGGCGGGACTGTGGTGGCCGCAGCTGCTGCTGCCGGTCGTAATCGGGCTCGTGACGGTGGCCGTCATCGGCCGCGAGGAGCGCTACCTGCGGGCGACGTTCGGGGAAGCCTACGAAGACTATTGCCGGCGCGTTCGCCGCTGGATCTGACGGTACCCGGACCGTTCCGTGCTACCGTCGTGGCCGTCGCGGACAGGGGGTGGCATGGAACCGTTCGACGATCTCGATCGGCTCGTCGAGGAGCTCGAGTCGGAGCGGCTCGAAAGCGCCCGCGATCGGGCGGGGCTCGACCAGTGGCTCGACATCATGGTGGAGCGGCAGGCGAGCGACCTGCTGCTGCTGGCTGGAGAACCGCCCGCGTTCCGCATCCACGGTCCCGTCGTGCGCGCCACGGCCGAGCCGCTCGACAGCGACGACATCGAAGCGCTGGTCCTGCCCGCGCTGCCACGGCACGCGCAGCGGGCCTGGCGCGACACGGGCATCGGCGAGGGGTCGTACCGGCTGCCCGGCGTCGGGCGGTTCCGGGTCCACCTGCACCGCGAGCGGGGGCGGGCCGCAGCGGTCGTTCGCGCGCTGCCGACGCGCGTGCCGTCGCTCGCCAGCCTGGGCCTGCCGCCGGGAATCGAGGCCCTGACCCAGCTGACGCGCGGGCTGGTCATCATCGGCGGCGCCACCGGCTCCGGCAAGACCACGACGCTGGCCGCGATCGTCGACGCGATCAATCGGCGCGACGCGAAGCACGTCATCACGATTGAAGACCCCGTCGAGTACGAGCACACGAACCACCGCAGCGTGATCCAGCAGGTGGAAGTCGGCGCCGATGCGCCCGACTTCGCCACGGCCCTGCGTTCGGCTCTCCGCCAGGCGCCCGACGTCATCGTCGTCGGCGAGATGCGGGACCCGGAAACGATGCAGATCGCGCTGGCGGCCGGTGAGACGGGCCACCTGGTGCTCACGACGCTGCACACGACCGATGTACCGTCGACGCTTGCGCGCATGACCGACTCGTTCCCCGACGAGCGCCAGCCGACGATTCGTCAGGAGATCGCCGCGGCACTGTCGGCCGTCTGGGTCCAGACCCTGCTGCCGGGGCGCCACGGTGGTCGTGTGGCGGCGGCCGAGCTGCTGATGGTCGGCTACGGCGCGCGCCAGCACATCCGCCGCAACGCGCTGCAGCACCTGCATCAGGAGATGACCATGACGCGCCGGCACGGGTCGTTCACGCTCGAGGACAGTCTCGTCCGCCTCGTCAAGGCGGGGCTCGTCCCGCGTGAAGACGCCATCGTGCGCGCGAATCACCTCGAAGAGTTCAACCGCGCCCTCGACGCCACGGCGTGAGGCGCCTCGATCCCCGGAGGACTGACATGGGACGGCTCGTGTCTTCGATGACTGCTGCCGCGCTGGCGGCTGCGATGCTGACGACGGTCGTGCGCGCCGACGATGAACGGCTGAAGAACGCGGCCATCGTGCTCGGCGAGATGACGGCCGCGTCCGACAGCGGAATCCCGCAGAGCCTGCTGGCCAGGGCGCGGTGCATTGTCGTCGTGCCGGGCGTGAAGAAGGCGGCGCTCGGCATCGGCGGGCAGTACGGCCGCGGCTACATCTCGTGCCGCCGCGAAAGCGGCGGCTGGAGCGCGCCGGGCGGCATCCGCGTCGAAGGCGGCAGCATCGGGTTTCAGATCGGCGGAGCGGAAACGGACGTGATTCTGCTCGTGCTCAACGAGCGGGGGGCCGATCGCCTGCTGTCGAGCCGGTTTACGGTCGGCGCCGACGCCTCGGTGGCCGCCGGGCCCGTCGGCCGGAGCGCGGCCGCGCAGACCGACGCGACGATGATGGCGGAGATCCTCGCCTGGTCGCGCGCCCGCGGCGTGTTCGCGGGTATCTCGCTGCAGGGATCCACGCTGCGCGAGGACAACGGCGAGAACCGCGAGCTCTACGGACGCGACATCACGAACCGCGAGATCGTCACCGGCAACACGGAGCCACCGCCGGCCGCGGCAGTACTGATGGACGCCATCGAGAAGGCCGCGGCAGCCGCAGCTGCCGCGGACGCCGCGGACACAGCGGCGAACTGATGCATCGCCGCGGGCTCACCGCACGTCGAGCAGCTCGATGTCGAACACGAGCATGCCGGTGGGCCGGTTCGGGTCGGGGCTCGACTCGCCGTAGGCCAGGTCGGCGGGAATCCAGAAGCGGCGCTTCTCGCCGACGACCATCAGCTGGAGGCCCTCCGTCCAGCCCGCGATGACCCCGGTGAGCGGGAACTCGGCCGGTCTGCCGCGCCCGAGCGAGCTGTCGAACATCTGGCCGTCGGTCGTCCATCCCGTGTAGTTGACGACCACGGTCGACGTGGCAGTGGGGCGGACGTTGCTGTTGCCCGGCTGCAGGACCTTCGAGGCCAGGCCGGACGGGGTGAACGAAGCGTCGGCCGGCGGGGCCGCGACGTCGGCGGGAGGAGGAATCGAGAAGGCTTCCTCTTCCTTCAGGCGGCAGCCGCCGACGACGGCCAGGACCAGGAGACACGCCACGAGACGAACGGACATGCTTCCGATCGTCGGCGACCTGCGGAGCCGAGATCAAGCGGGACATCCTGCGGATCGTGCGCCGGGCCCTGGACCTAGAATGGGCTATGACTCCGAAGACCGCTTCGCTCGCTTCCGGGACGCTCCGCTACTTCGACGCCGGCAGCGGCGCGCCGATGGTGCTGCTGCACGCCTTCCCGCTCGGCGCGGAGCAGTGGCGGCCGCAGCTGCTGTCGCCGCCGGCCGGCTGGCGCCTCGTCGCCCCCGACCTGCGCGGCTTCGGCGGTTCACCGCTCCTCGGTCCGCCGGCGGCGATGACGATCGAGCGCTACGCCGACGAGGTGTTCGAGCTGATGACCCTCCTGGGCATCGAGTCGGCCGGCGTGACGGGACTGTCGATGGGGGGCTATGTCGCGCTCGCGATGCTCGAGCGCGATCCGTCGCGAATCAGCCGTCTCGTGCTGGCGGACACCCGCGCCGCGGCCGATTCCGACGATGCCCGGGCAGGGAGGGACCGGATGATCGACCTGGTGCGGCGCGAAGGTCCGCCGCGGATCGCGGCCGAGATGCTGCCGAAGCTGCTCGGCAGCACGAGCGCGCGCGAACAGCCCGATCTGGCGCTCACCGTCGAACGGCTCATCGAGAGCAACGCACCGGAAGGGATCGAGGCCGCGCTCACGGCCATGAAGACGCGGCCGGATCGAACGGCCCTTCTTGCCACGGTCGCCTGTCCTGCCGTGGTCGTCTGCGGCAGCGACGACGTGGTGACGCCGCCCGCCGAGTGCGAACGGATGAGCCGCCGGATTCCCGGCGCATCGTTCGTGCAGATCGACGGCGCTGCGCACCTCAGCAACCTCGAGCGGCCGGAGGCCTTCACCCGGGCGATGGTCGGCGGCGGACAGGCGTAAAGCGCCGCGGCACGAGGCCGGTCGTTGGGGGGGCCGATCGTCCTGCGCTACCATGCGCCGGATGGATCTGGAACTGACCGACAAGGTGGCAATCGTCACCGGCTCGAGCCGGGGACTCGGACTCGCATCGGCCAGAGCGCTGGCGGCTGAAGGGGCCCGCGTCGTGGTGTGCGCCCGTGGTGCCGAGGCGCTCGCGGCCGCGGCGCAGTCGCTCGGCCCGGCCGATCGCGTGAAGGCCGTCGTGGCCGACGTCTCGACGCCGGAGGGGGCCTCGCGCGTGGTCGATGCCGCAATCGAGGCGTTCGGCCGCGTCGACATCCTGGTCAACAACGTCGGCAAGGCGACCGGCGCCGATATCGTCGCGACCGACGACGCCGAGTGGCAGAGCGCGCTCGACCAGACCCTGTTTCCCGCCATCCGGATGTCGCGTCTCGTCGTGCCGCACATGCGGAAGCAGGGCGGCGGCGTCATCCTGATGATCGCGTCGATCTGGGGCCGCGAGTCAGGCGGACGCCTCGCCTACAACGTCGTCAAGGCGGCCGAAATCAGCCTCGCCAAGGCCATGTCGCAGCAGCTGGCGAAGGACAACATCCGCGTCAACAGCGTCGCGCCCGGATCGATCCTCTTCGAAGGCGGATCCTGGTGGAAGCGGCAGCAGGAAGACCCCGAAGGCATGGCCGCCTTCGTCGCACGCGAGATTCCCATGGGACGATTCGGTCGCCCCGAGGAAGTCGGTGACGTCGTCGCGTTCCTGGCGTCGGCGCGCGCGAGCTGGATCACCGGTGCCTCGATCACGGTCGACGGCGGCCAGAGCCGATCGAACATCTGAGATGTTCCGGCTGGCGGTTGCCGCGTCGGTCGTCCTGTTCTGGTGCCAGTTCCTGCTGACGGCCCGATGGGCCGACGTCGACGGCGCGCTGCACGGGGCGAAGCGGCCGTGGTACGTGCTGGCGCTGATCGCGACGTCGATCGCGCTGCTGACGTGGCGGCGCGCCGGACGGCCGGTCGCCGGCCGCGACACGCTGCTGGCGGGGCTGGCCGGCCTGGCGACCATCGCCGTCGGCGTCTGGATCTGGTTTCCTCCGACCGTCTGGAGCGCCATCCCGTACCTCGACAACTGGGCAACGCGGTTTCAGAGTTCAATCGACGCCATTGAGCTGCTGAAGCAGGGCAGTGCCACCGGCTGGAACTGGTACTTTCTCGGCGGCTACCCGCTGGCGACCGACATCACCCAGCACCTCGGTCTGCTCTCCTACCTCCCGGTCTCCATCTTCGGGCCCGCCATCGGTTTCCACCTGCTGCACGTCGTCCTGCTGTTCGCGATTCCGCTGCTGGTGCTGGCGGATCTGCGACTCTCGGGCGAGCGCGGCGGGGCATGGCTGGCGATGGGCCTGGTGTGCGCGACGGTCGCCGGCCTGTCGTATCCGCTCTTCCGCAGCGGCGACACCAACTCGCTCGCGGGCGTGTGCCTGACGATGGCCGTGGTGGTCTCGAGCCACGCGGCGAGGCTCGGCCGGCGGTGGGGCGGACCGCTGCTGGTCGTGAGCCTGGCGGCGCTCGCATGGTCGCACGTCGGCTTTCTCATCTACGCGGTGCTGCTCGTCGGCCTCGACCTGGTGCTCGCCAGAGCCTGGCGGTCCATCGGGCTGGTCGCCCTGGGCGTCGTCACGGCGCTCGTCGCCTCGCTGCCGCTGACCTGGGAGCTCTGGCGCTACCCGTCGCTGTTTCTCGCCAACAACGTCCGCTTCGATCCCGACGCGCCGATCGTCTGGAGTGCGCTCGCGCGACAGATGTTCTACAACCTCGAGCTCTCGTGGCTGCCGGGGCGATGGCCCAACGACTACGTCGGGCTCTCACGCGTGCTGCTGCCCGTGCTCGTCTGGGCCGCCATCGCCTGTCGCCGGCAGCGGATGGGCTTCTACGCGGCCGGCGCGCTGGCGATGATGGGGCTGCTGCTGTTCAACGCGGCGGAGTTCGGGTACGTCTTCCAGCGCCCGGTGCACCTGCTCAGTGTGCTCACGCCGGTGGCGCTGGCCGGTGCGCTCCTCGAGGGCGGCGCCGCGCCCTGGCGCCGAGCCATCGTTGTCGTATTCCTGTTCGTCTACATCCAGGCGTGGTGGCGGCCGGTGCCGCATATCGACGGGCTGCACGAAGTGGAACCGATCGTGGCGGCCAACGTCGCGCAGAGTCGCGGCGCCCTCGTGCTGGTCGAGAATACGTTCCACCGTGACATGGACCGCTCGCCGGAGCGGCGAAGCGAGCCGACGCCGATCCCGGTGCACCTTGAACGCATGCTGTCGCTGGCGACCGGCAAGCGCTTCTATGCGGGTATGTGGGATGGCATGCAGTGGGTGCCGTACCGGGAGCGGCTGCTGTCGGGCGGCACCTTTCACGGAGCGCCCCTTGCCGAGACGCCCTACGGGTCGTTCTTCGAGGAGATGCGCCGCTGGGGTGTCGAAGATCTCGTGGTCTGGAGTGAGGGCGCCCGCCGCTATCTCGATGCCGCGCCTGACGTCGTGCCGACCTGGAGCGACGGCCCGTGGCACGCCTACCGGATTGAAAACGCCGATGTCCGCTCCGTGGCAACGGTGACAGGCTCGGGTGCGCTCGACGAACTGACGCCGTTCGGCGCCGTCGTCCGGCTCGACGGGGTCGTCGCCGGTGAGCCGGTGATCGTGCGGACCAGCTTCCATCCGTCGTGGAGTGCGGAGGTCGACGGCGAGCCCGTGCCGCTCGTCGACCGCAACGGGCAGTTGTCGTTTACCGCACCGCGCGACGGCAGCGTTACGGTGCGGCTGGTGTTTCCAAAGCGGACGGGGCTGCTGTGGCTTGCGGCGATCGCGACGATTCTGGCGGCGGCGCTGGCAGGTCGGGTTGCCGCACCGCCAGCCGAATCGGCGACGTCGGCAGTCCCCCGACGTCCGTAATCGTCCAGCCGTTGTCTTCGAGATACTGCGGCAGCCAGGTAAGCGCCTGCGAGCGGCCGAGCAGATACAGCCGCGATGCACGTGCGATGTCGTGCCGGGTGAAGCGCGCGAGGCGCATGCCGAGGTACGGCTCGCCACGGATGTAACTCAGATCGATTGCGTTGGTGCCGGTGTACTCGACGGCCAGGCCTTCGTCGGCGACGTAGAAGACGCGCGGCAGCCAGGCGTCGTCTGCGCCGTGATCGAACGGGAGGATGTCGGTCGGGTTGACGAGCAGGATGGGGACGTCGGGTTCGAGGAGGTCGGCCGCACTCCGCAGGCTGCGGATCGACGCGGGCTCGGATGGAATGGAGCCGGCGAGACGGTTCGGCAGGTAAACCGCTGCCGACAGGAGCGCGACGACGGCCGCTGCCGCGCCGGCCGCTTCACGCCGTCGTCCGATCCAGTTCAGCAGACCACCGCCCAGGAGGACGCCGCCGACGATGGCGAGGCAGCCGTAGCGCGGCATGAAGACGCCACCGGTGACGACGGCCAGCGTCCACGGCACGAGGGGCGAGGCGACGAGCAGGGCGCCCACGACCCATTCGTCGAGGGCGAGCGTGCCCGTTCGCGGCGCGTGTGCCTGCCGACGCGACGTCAGGTAGCCGGCCGCAGCCGTCGCCAGCACGAGCGGCAGCAGGTATCTCACTGGCGGCCGGCCGCTCGCGAGCACCTCGGCCAGCTTGTTGAGGCCGGGGGCGTAGACCTCGTTGTCGAACACGAGACCGCGCGACGCGCGGACGAGCGGCACGTAGATGGCCGTCAGCGGCGCGGCTGCCGCCAGCGCGCTCGCCGGTCCGATTCGCACCCGGCGTTCGCGTGCCGCAATCACGAGTTCGCCAGCAACAAGAACCGCCAGGAGCAGCGTGCCCCACACGTGCAGCAGCAGCGCCGCGCCGGTGCAGACCGCAAGGCCGAGCGCCGACGGCCACGCCAGGCGGCCGTCCCGGGCGCCCGCTCGCTGCCGGAAGTGGAGCGCCCACGCGGCGACGCCGGCCAGCAGCATGTACGGGCGCGCGTCGGTGCTGTACTGCACGGCTACGCTCGTCAGCAGGACGGGCGCCACGGCGCCGAGCGCATACCACGATCCGATGCGCCGCTCGAGCGTCGCGAAGAGGCCCGTGACGAGCAGCGCCAGACCCGCCAGCGCGGGCAGCCGGCCGGCGAGCGGATCTGACGCGACCGCAAGGTGGCGTGCCCAGCGCGTCAGGATGTAGTTGAGCGGCGGGTTGAAGTCGAAGCCGGCAGCCAGTGCCCTCCAGATGTCAGTGATCGACGGAAGGTCCGCCAGTCGCACCGTGAGGTGCTCGTCGTACCAGAGCGGCAGTACTCCAGCCACGCGTCCGAGCAGCAGCAGCGCGCCGGCGAGCAGGACGCCGAGCAGCACTCGCGGGAGTTGTCGGACCGATGCCAGTCGTGTCCGTTCGTCCATGCGGGCTCAGGACGATCCCAGGGCGAGCTCGACCGCCAGCGAGCTGCCGAAGGGCACGAGCCGCCCGCCCAGCCGCTGCTCGATCCGGCAGATGCGGTAGAGCATGTCGTTGATCGCGGCCGGCGGGATCGACGGCATGTCGGTGACGAGCCCCACGCGCTCCTTCAGCCGCTCGACCAGCTTGGCGGCGAACAGCCAGTGGAACAGATACCGACTCTCCAACACGGTCAGACCGGCCTCGTCGGCGGTCCGCCGGAACGTGGCCTTCGTAAAGCGTACACGGTGCCGGTTGATCGTGTCGTGGTGCGTCCAGAGCAGGTTGAAGGCCGGAACGGTCACGACGATGCGGCCACCGGGCTTCAGCAGGCGACCGGCGTGTCGCAGGGCGCCCGCAGGATCGTCCAGGTGTTCGACCACGTCGAGCATGAGGATCAGGTCGTACGGCTCGGCGCCCTGAAACGTCCCGTCGAACGGCCGCTGGTGGATCCGCTCAAACCACGGGCCGTCGGGCGTGACCACGAGCGGATCGGGCTCGATGCCCTCGACGGATCCGAAACGTGACAGGAAAGGGAAGAGGACGCCGTCGCCACAGCCAACGTCGAGGATTCTGGCGGCAGTGGCGCCGGCCATCAGCCGCTCGATCTGCCCGCAGACCCAGGCGTTCCGCGCGCGCCACCACCAGTGGCGCTGCGCGAGCTCACGATACCGGCGGGCGTACGCTGGATCCATCCGGCGACCTGACGACCCGTTCGACGACGTAGGCGGGTCGGTCCTTGACTTCGTTGAAGATCCGTCCGAGATACTCGCCGATGACTCCCAGAAACAGCAGCTGCACGCCCGACAGGAACGTCAGGGCGACAATCAGCGCCGTGAAGCCTTCGGGCGAGTGTCCCACGACGAGGCGGACGTACACCGAGTAGGCGGCAAAGAGCAGCGATGCGACGACGGCCAGCGCGCCCGTCGCGGCGGCGGCACGCAGGGGCACCGCGGAGAACGTCAGCATGCCGTCGATCGCGAGCTGCAGCAGCTTCGAGAACGTGTACTTGGACGTGCCCGCGCGGCGCGCATCGCGCTCGACTTCGATACCGGTCTGCCGGAAACCCGCCCAGCTCCGCAGGCCGCGCAGGTACCGCTGGCGCTCAGGAAGGCCGTTGAGCACGTCGACGACGCGACGCGACATCAGGGAAAAGTCACCGGCGTCGACCGGGACGTCGATCGACGACAGCCGCGCGATGAGGCGATAGGCGAGCCGGTAGGCGAGCCGGAGGTGCCAGGGCTCCTTCCGCTGCACCCGCGTGACATAGACGACGTCGTACCCGCGGTGGTACTGCTCGAGCAGCCGGGGAATCGCTTCGGGCGGATCCTGCAGGTCGCCGTCCATCATCACGACCACGTCGCCGGTCGCGTGCTGGAGCGCGGCACTCAGCGCCGCCTGATGCCCGAAATTGCGCGAGAGCACCACCAGCGTGATGCGCGGGTCGGCGGCCGCGGCAGCGCTGACCAGCTCGACCGTCCGATCGCTGCTGCCGTCGTCGACACAGACGAGCTCGTGCGGACCGCCGGGCACGGCGTCGAGGACGGCGGCCACCCGGCGCAGCAGCTCCGGGACGTTCGCTTCTTCGTTGTAGAGAGGGACCGCGACGGAGAGACGCATTACGCTCGTCGTCCACCGACGAAGTAGACCATCGACCACAGGCCGCCCGCGAAGGTGTACGGCTCGAAGACGTGGCGGACGAAGTGGCGATCGAAGAGCGCGCCCCACGCGGGAAGCGGCCGGGCGTAGCGGCCGCGATCGAGGCGCGCCATGAGCCGTGCCGGCGACCAGCGGTCGGGCAGCACGAGATCGAGGATGTGCACCTCGCCGTCGGGCGTCAGCAGATCGTGCACGGCCGTCAGCGTCCGGTGCACCTCGTCGTCGTCGAGATGATGGAGAAGGCTGTTGACGAGAATGAGGTCGGCCGGCTCGACTTCGCCCGGCGCGAGCCGCGTGACGTCGGCGACGCGGAAGTCGCGCCCGGTGCGCCGCCGGGCGTCGGCAATGTAGCCGGGGTTGATGTCGAGGCCGATGTAGTCGACCTGGCTGAAGATCGACGCGTTGGTCCCGGGGCCGCAGCCGACATCGAGGACCCGCCGGACGCGGGCGGGATCCAGGCGGGCCAGGAAGGGGCGCAGCTTGTCGCCCGCGAAGGGCGCCTGCCAGGCCCGGTAGGCCCATGTGTTGTTCATGACGTCGGCGAGCCGCATTGCCGACGCATCATAAACCAACCGGCTTTCGCTGCTTGATCGCCTCCAGGCGCGCTGCTAGCATGCCTGCACCGTGGTGACGCTGCCCGCGCTGACCGGGGACAAGGATCGTTCGCTGCAGGTCGTCCTCTCGCGGCTCGAGGCCGAGCACGAGGCGGCCCTTGCGGCGGCAGCCGAGGGACGCGCGGCCGACGCGCACGTCACGGCGGTGCGCCGGCTTCCGGCCGCCGAGGCGGTCTACGAGCCGTTTCCGGACGTGCTCGACCCGCGGCTCGGTCGGGCGCTCACCGCCCGCGGCATCACGCAGCTCTACTCGCACCAGGCCGAGGCCATCCGCCACGCGCTGGCCGGGCGGCACGTGGTCGTCGTGACGCCGACGGCGTCGGGCAAGACGCTCTGCTACAACGCCCCGGTCGTCGGGAGCATCCTGCGCGATCCGTCGACCCGCGCGCTGTACCTGTTTCCCACGAAGGCGCTCGCCCAGGATCAGCTGGCCGAGCTGCATCAGCTGACCGCGCTCGTCGCCGAGGAGGGTGGCGACGGCATCGGCGTGTTCACCTACGACGGCGACACGCCGCAGGACGCCCGGCGGGCGATTCGGACGCGTGCGCACGTCGTGCTGAGCAATCCCGACATGCTTCACTCGGGCATCCTGCCGCATCACCCGCGCTGGGCGAAGCTGTTCGAGAACCTCCGCTTCGTCGTCATCGATGAGCTGCACGCCTATCGCGGCGTCTTCGGCAGCCACCTGGCGAACATCCTGCGCCGCCTGCGGCGCATCTGCCGCCACTACGGTTCGGATCCGGTCTTCATCTGTTCGTCGGCGACGATTGCGAACCCGCGTGAGCTGGCCGAGCGGCTCACCGGACAGCCCTTCGAGCTTGTCGATCGCAGCGGCGCGCCGCGCGGCGAGAAGTACTTCCTGTTCGTCAATCCGCCGGTCGTCAACCGCGAGCTGGGGATTCGCCGGTCGTACCTGGCCGAGACGCGGCGGATCGCGCTCGAGTTCCTGCAGCGCGGCCTGCAGCTGATCGTATTCGCGCAGAGCCGGCTGTCGACCGAGATCCTCACGACCTATCTGAAGGACGCGTTTCAGGGCCCGCCGGGCACGCCCGACCTGGTGCGCGGCTATCGGGGCGGCTACCTGCCGCTGCGCCGCCGCGAAATCGAACGCGACCTGCGTAACGGCAGCGTCCGCTGCGTCGTGTCGACCAACGCGCTCGAGCTCGGCATCGACATCGGCGCGCTCGACGTCGTGGTGATGGCCGGTTATCCGGGGACCATCGCCTCGACATGGCAGCGCGCCGGGCGCGCGGGCCGGCGGTCGGGACGTTCGGCAGCGGTGCTCGTCGCGTCGAGCGCGCCCATCGACCAGTTCGTCGTGCGGCACCCGGACTTCTTCTTCGAGGCCTCGCCGGAGCACGCGCTGCTCGATCCCGACAACCTGCACATCCTGCTCGCGCACATCAAGTGCGCCGCGTTCGAGCTTCCGTTCACGACGACCGAAACGTTCGGCACGCTCGACGTCCAGGAGATCCTGTCCATCCTGGCCGAGGAAGGGTTCGTCCACGAAGTCGACGGGCAGTGGCAGTGGACGCAGGAGTCGTATCCGGCCGATGCCGTCAGCCTCCGCTCGGTCACGTCGGACAACTTCGTGGTCATCGACACGACCGACGGCGAACGGGTCATTGCGGAGACCGACTTCACGAGCGGTCCGTCGACCCTCCACGAGAAGGCGATCTACATCGTCGAAGGCCGGCAGTACCAGGTCGAGCGGCTCGATTACGACGGCCGCAAGGCGTACGTGCGGGCGGTCGAGTGCGACTACTACACGGACGCCATCACCTATACGCGCGTGACCATCCTCGATACCTTCGCCAGCTCCGACGCCGACGGCAGGCCGGAGGCGGGGCCCGGGCTCGACACGGCGGCACTGGCCGCCGGCATCGAGGAAGAGGACCGGCGGCCCGATGTGCCGTCGTACGCGCTGAGCACCGACGCGCCACCCGCGCCGGTCTCGCCCGGCGTCGTCGCGCAGCGCGCACACGGTGAAGTTCACGTCGTCTCGCGCGTCGTCGGCTTCAAGAAGATCCGGTTCTACACGAACGAGAACGTCGGGTCGGGCGAGCTCGATCTGCCCGAGCAGCAGATGCACACGACGTCGTACTGGCTGACGATTCCCCGCGCGGTGATGGACGCGCTGCCGTTCGAGCAGGCCGACCGTCGCGACGCCGTCATCGGCCTGGCGCACGCGATGAAGAACGTCGCGCCGCTGCTGCTGATGTGCGACAGCCACGATCTCGGGATGTCGATCGATGGCGTCAGCCTGGAGGGGGGCAACCGGCTCGGCGGGACCGTGCGCGGCGAGGCCCCGCGGGAGCTGTCGGCGTCGCCGACGATCTTCCTGTACGATGCCTATCCCGGCGGCATCGGCTTCAGCGAGCCGCTCTACGGCCTGCACGAAGTCCTGCTCACGCGGACGCTCGAGCTCATTGAAGGGTGTCCGTGCGCGACGGGCTGCCCGTCGTGCGTCGGGCCCGAAGGCGCGACCGGCCCGCGTGCACGCGCAGCGGCGCTGCACCTGCTGCGCCTGCTCCTCGGGACGATCCCCGTGCTCTGACCGCCATGCGGGACCTCACCGCTCGTCTTCGCGATATCGTCCGCCGTGAGAGCGGGGCTGCGCCCGCAGGGGCGCCGCCTGTCCGCGAGCTCACGGTCGTGCCGGAGGTCGGTTTCGACGCGGCGCCGGGTGAGTCCGTTGCGCAGCTCGGCGGCCGTCCTGTCGATCCGCGCGGGGCCTGCCTGCAGATCGACTACCGCTATCCCGGCGATCGCCCGCACGGGCGACGACCGATCGAAGCCTACCGCCTGCACGAGGCCGCGCCGATCGCGCTGTTCGACCCGCGCCTCGGGCGCCTCGAACAGTGGACGCGCCGCGTGGTCTTCTTCGACATCGAGACCACGGGCCTGAGCGGCGGCGCCGGGACGCTGGCCTTCCTCGTCGGCTGCGGCTGGTTCGACGACGAGGGGCACTTCACGGTGCGGCAGTTCTTCCTGGCGGGCCCGTCGGGCGAGAAGCCCATGCTCGACGCGCTGGGACGGCTGTTCGACGAGGCGACGCTGCTCGTCACCTACAACGGACGGACGTTCGACGTGCCGTTCATGGAGACGCGCTGGGCCTTTCATCGCGCGTCGCCTCCGACCGACGACCTGCCGCACGTCGACATGCTGCCGCCGGCGCGCCGGCTGTGGGGGCGACGTGACCTGGCACGACCCGGCGCGGAAGGCTGCAGCCTGACGTCGCTCGAACGACGCGTGCTCGGCGTGCACCGGCACGACGACGTGCCCGGCTTCGAGATTCCGGCGCGTTACTTCCAGTTCCTCCGAACGGGAGACGTCTCGCTCGTCGACGGCATCCTCGAGCACAACCGGCACGACCTGATCTCGCTCGCCGCCGTCACGTCGCACGCGCTGTGGCTCGTGCAGCAAGGGCCCGAAGCGTGCCGGGAGCCCAGTGAACAGCTGGCGCTCGGGCAGCTCTACGAGCGGGCGGGAGACCTCGAGCGCGCCGTCGCGGCCTACGAAGCGGCCGGCCGTTCCCGCGAGGCCGACGTGCAGCGTCTGGCCTGGACACGCCTGGCGCGGCTCCATCGCCGGCACCGGCGATACGACGAGGCCGCGGAGGCCTGGCAGCAGGTGCTCGACCTGGTTCCGCCCGGCCGGCGCGTGCTGACGGCGCTCGAGCGCGAGGCGGTCGAGGCGCTGGCCGTCCATCACGAACATCGCGCGCGCGATCTCGACCGCGCGCGCGCGTACGCCGAGGCACTCGGCGCGGCGGTGACCGGCAGGCACGCGCAGGATGCGGCCAGGCGCCTGACGCGGATCAGGCGCAAGCTCGCCGGACGATCGGATCGACGACTGGATCTCTGAGGCCGCGCGGTGACGCGGCCGGCTGCCGGTGGGGAACCGACCGGGCCCGCGCGCCGCAAAGCGGCGCGCCAGGCGGGGTCTGGTGCAGACGGGAGAGGCCGGCGATCAGGCGCCGGCCGACTTGCGGCTGGCCCTGGCGGCCCTGGCGGCCTTCTGCGCCTTGGCGGCTTCCTTGAGGGCGGCCGCGCTCTGCGCGCCGAAGCGCTTGGTGAACCGGTCGACGCGGCCCTCGGAGTCGACGAGCTTCTGCCGGCCCGTGAAGAACGGGTGGCAGACGTTGCAGATATCGAGGGTCAGCTCCGACTTGGTCGAGCGCGTGACGAACGTGTTGCCACACGCGCACCGCACGGTGACTTCTTCGTAGTTGGGGTGAATCCCGGGCTTCACAGCGTGCTCCTTCGCGACAGCGACAAGAGAGCAATTATACGGCCTCGGACTGCCGACCGGCAACCGAGGCCGCTCGCGGTCTCGGGGCCTCAGGGCACGAAATACGTCCGCACCCACCGGTGCCGGCGGAGCCGTTCGATGAGCTCCGGATCGAGCGGCCGGCCGTCGGAGACGCCCAGGTTCGTCTCGACGTGCAGCTTGCGGCGCATGCCCGGGATGACGGTCGCCACGTCGGGGTTCGACAGGATGAACCGCAGCGCAAGTTCGGGCATCGACATGCCCGCCGGCACGTCACGGCGGACCTCTTCGACCCGCTTCAGAATCTCAGGCAGCTTGTCGGGCGAGAAATAGAGATTGCGCCAGTCGCCCTGCGGCCAGGTCATCCCGGGCCGCATCGTGCCCGTCAGGCTCCCCTCGTCGAACGGCACGCGCGCGATCACGGCGATGTCGCGTTCGCGGCAGGCGGGGAACAGCTCGTCCTCGGGATTCTGGTCGAAGATGTTGTAGACGACCTGCACCGAGTCGACGAGGCCGGTGTCGAGCGCCTTCAGCACGTTGGTCGGCTCCCAGCGGTTGACGCTGATGCCGAATCCGCGGATGAGCCCCTGGCGCTTCATGTCGTCGACGGCGCGCTGCCACCGCTCGTCGTGCGCCCATTCGTCGGTCCAGACATGGAACTGCTGCAGGTCGATGGTCTCGATCCCGAGGTTCTTCAGGCTCGTCTCGGTCGACGCGAGAATGTGATCGGGGGGGAAGACGTCCTCGAGCCTGTAGTCGGGCCGCGCCGGCCACTGGCCGTTCTTCGGCGGGATCTTCGTGGCCACGTAGACCGTGCGGTGCGGGTGCCGCTTGAGCACCTGGCCGAGCAGGCGCTCGCTGTGCCCGTCGCCATACGCCAGCGCGGTGTCGAAAAACGTGCAGCCGCGCTCGATCGCGTACTCGAGCGCCGACAGCGACTGCTCGTCGTCGGAGCCGGACCAGCCGCCCATGCCCCAGAGACCGTAGCCCACCTCGGAAACCTGCCAGCCGAGCCGGCCGAACCTGCGAGTCTGCATGCGGGTCATCATACCTGCATACCTGCACACGGCCGCCCTCCACGGCCCGACCGGCGGGTATGATGCTCGCGGAGCTGCCATGAAACGGAGGATTGCCGCCGTCCTGGCCGGGCTGTGTGCGCTGTTCGTCGGCGGGTGGGCGCCCGGCGCGCAGGGCACCGAGCCCGTCGACGAGGCCGCCATCGCGCGGATCCGCGAGGAAGGTTTCTCGCGATCGCAGATCCGCGACACGGTGTTCTGGCTGACCGATCGCTACGGCCCGCGGCTGCAGGGGTCGCCCGAGCACGAGGAAGCGGCCGACTGGGTGATCGAGCGCCTGCGCGAGTGGGGCGTGAGCAACCTGCGGAAGGAGCGCTTCCGCACCGGGCGCGGCTGGTCGCTCACGGCCT
>QGVF01000141.1 GCA_003242705.1 Acidobacteriota bacterium | reverse complement strand
TCGAGCCGTGGGGCGACATCACGCACGTCTTCGGCGGCCGCAGCTCGTGGCACCTGCTGCGGGCGGTCGGGCGGCGGCCCGTCCTGCTCACCGCGGTCCTCGCCTGCGAAGATTCCGCCGAGCTGCCGCAGATCCCTATCGCTCGCGTCGTCGTGGAAGTCGATGATGCAGTCGACGAGTGGGTTGCGGCTGGTATTCCACGGGATCGCATCGAGGTGCTGCCGCCCGGCATCGACCTCGACCGGTTCCGACCGATGCCGTCGCCCGAGGGTCGGTTCACGCTGCTGTTCGCGAGCACGCCGTCGGACGCGGCCGAGATCGGGCCGCGAGGGATTGATCTCCTCGTCGAGCTTGCGCGACAGCGTCCCGACATCGACGTCCTGCTGCCGTGGCGGCAGTGGGGCGACCTTGGGCAGGTCCGAGCGGCCATCGACCGGCTGCGGCCGCCGGCGAACGTGCTGGTTGAGCACGGCGACGTGCCCGACATGCGTGCCTGCTACGCCCGTGCGCATGCGACGGTCGCGATGTTCGCCCGCGGCCGGGGCAAGGCATGTCCGAACTTCGTCATCGAGGGACTGGCGTGCGGCCGGCCGTCGATCATGTCGGCCGAAGCGCCGCTGGCAGGGACCATCGCCGGCGCTGGAGCGGGCCTGGCCGTGGCACGCGACGTGCGCGCGCTGTCCGGCGCCGTTGATCAGGCGAAAGAACGCTGGAGCGGGCTTGCCGCCGGTGCCCGCGCTCTGGCCGAGCAGCGTTTCGACGAGGTGCGGTTCGTGCAGCGGTACGAACAGATTTACGCCGAGCTGAAAGAAGGCCCCGACCGAGGAGATGTATCCGACCGTCCGTGATCCGCTCGTCTCGATGCCGCCGACGCGCACCGGCCGCTGGCCGCGTGCGAGTCGGAACGTGCTCATGCTGGGCCTCACGAGCCTGTTCACCGACATCTCGTCCGAGATGATGACGGCG
This sequence comes from Acidobacteriota bacterium, assembly GCA_003242705.1. Classification (GTDB taxonomy): domain Bacteria; phylum Acidobacteriota; class Vicinamibacteria; order Vicinamibacterales; family SCN-69-37; genus SCN-69-37. The sequence continues at coordinate 7,089 of QGVF01000141.1, read as the reverse complement.
GTCCTGCCGCTCTACTTCGTGCTCGAGCTCAGGATGACGCCGTTCCAGTTCGGCGTCATCGACGGGCTCTATCAGGGTGTGAGCGCCGCTGTCCGCGTCGCGAGCGGTTTCGTCGCTGATGCCGGCCAGCGTCACAAGCTGGTGGCATCGGTCGGCTACGCGCTGTCGACCGCCTGCCGCCTGGGGCTGCTGGTGGCCGGCCAGAGCTGGAGCGCGCTCACGGCCGTGCTCATGCTGGATCGAATCGGCAAGGGTATTCGGACGGCGCCCCGCGATGCGCTGATTACGCTCAGCAGCCGACGTGAGGCGCTCGGCGAAGCCTTTGGCGTCCACCGGGCGCTCGATACGGTCGGCGCGATGATCGGCCCGGTCGCCGCTTTCGCCGTGCTTGCCCTGCTGCCCGGTGCCTACGACGTCGTCTTCGTCGTGAGCCTCGTATTCGCCGTCATCGGACTGTCGGTCATCGTCCTGTTCGTCCAGAACCGGCAAGAAGCAGAGGTCGTGGCGGCTGGGACCGGCGTGCGTCGGCGCTTCCGCGAGGTGGCGGCGAACCGCCAGCTTCGACGCGTGCTCACGGCCGGCGGGCTGCTGGGCACGCTGACGGCCAGCGATGCGCTCATCTACCTGCTCGTGCAGCGGCAGGGCAGCGTAGCTGCCACGGTGTTTCCCCTTCTGTATGTCGGCACCGCGGTCGTGTACCTGCTCCTGGCGGTTCCCTTCGGGCGGCTCGCGGATCGCGTCGGACGCCGGCGACTCTTCGTATGGGGCCACTTCGCGATCGTGAGCGTCTATGCGTTGCTCCTCTGGCAGCCCGTCCTGTCGATGGCGGGCGTCCTGCTGGCGGTAGGGCTCGTCGGCGTTTACTATGCCGCCACCGACGGCGTGCTTGCGGCGCTGGCCGGCGGCGTGCTGCCGGCCGGGCACATGTCGACCGGCCAGGCGCTCGTCAGCACGGTGTGGGCCGTTGCCAGGCTGCTCGCGGCGACGATGTTCGGCGCCTGCTGGACGGTCTGGGGAGCTGAAGGTGCACTGCAGCTGTTTCTGGTCGGCATGCTCGCGTCCGTGGCCGCCGCGTTTCTGGTGCTGAGGAATCTCGATGCCTCGCCCGCAGAATGATGCGATCCGGGTCCGGATCTTCATCGCGATCGTGATCGTCGCGATGTTCGGCGCGGCACTGCACGTTCAGCGGGCGATCAGGCGGGCCGACCAGGAGGCGCGGATCCGCGAGGCGGCTGCGCGCACTGCGCCGCTGCGGACGCTGGCGGATCAGGGCGTGCCCGAAGGGGCGATGATGCTGTTCCTGCGCCAGTCCGGCGATCCGGATGGGCGCGATGGCGTGCTGGGCGTGGCACCGCTGACGGATCTGTCCGACGTGCGCTTCGAAGAGAGCATCCGCTGCGACCGCGTGCACATGCGCGGCGGTCGCGGCCTGTGCCTCGCCACCCGCGGCCGGTTTCCGGTCGAGTACGTGGCGCTGATCTTCGACCGCTCGTTCTCTATCGTCGGCGAGCTGCCGCTGGCCGGAACACCGAGCCGTACCCAGGTCTCGCCGCGCGGCCGCTATGCCGCGGCAACCGTATTCGTCACCGGCCATTCGTACGCCGACGGCAGCTTTTCCACCCAGACGTCGATTGCCGATCTCGAGGCGGGTACCTGGCTCGTCGAGGATCTGGAAACGTTCACGGTCCGTCGCAACGGCCGGCTCTTTCAGGCCATCGATTTCAACTTCTGGGGTGTAACGTTTACGACCGACGAGGTCACGTTTTACGCGACGCTCTGGACGGCGGGGCGGACCTACCTGGTGAGGGGCAACCTGGAGACGCGCAGCATGGATGTCGTGGCCGAAGATGTCGAGTGCCCGTCGCTGTCGCCCGACGGCACGCGCATCGCGTTCAAGCAGCGCACCGGTGGCCTGCTCGGTCCGGTCGCCTGGCAGATCGGCGTGCTCGACCTCACGACGGGGGCGAGGCACTCAACGGCCGAGTCGCGCCTCGTCGACGATCAGGTGCAGTGGCTCGACGATGCGCGCCTGCTGTACGCGCTGCCGGCGGAGCGTCCGGCCGCCATGGACACGTGGGTCGTGCCCGCCGACGGCAGCGGCGAGCCGTCCATCTTCCTGCCGTCTTCCTACTCAGCAGCGGTGGTCCATCCATGAGGTCTGCATCGACACGGCTGTCCGTCGCGTTGGGCATCGCGCTTGCCCTGGCAACGTTCATCGCCCCGTCGGTTGCGGCGCAGCCGGAGTGCACGACGCGCATCAGTTGCGAGAATGCCAGACAGGGGGCACCTCCCGAGGAGTGGGACGTCGAGGGAGCGGGCGACCCGAGCATCCAGGGCTTCGCGACGCCGTTCAGCGTGAGTCCCGGCGAGCGCGTGGACTTCAAGGTCGACACCGACGCGCCGGCACACCGGCTCGACATATACCGCATCGGCTACTACGGGGGCGCGGGTGCCAGACGTGTGGCGTCGATCGAGGCGCCAGCGGCGGTCGAGCAGCCGGGCTGTCTCTACGACGTATCCACCGGGCTCGTCGACTGCGGCAACTGGCAGGTGACGTCGTCGTGGGTGGTGCCGGCCGACGCCGTGTCGGGACTGTACATCGCGCGGGCCGTGCGGACCGACACCGGCGGTGCCAGTCACATTCTGTTCGTCGTCCGGGAGCCCGAGCGCGGGAGTGACATCCTCGTGCAGTTTGCCGACACGACGTGGCAGGCCTACAACGACTACGGTGGCAACTCGCTCTACACGGGGCACCCGCGCGGCCGCGCCTTCAAGGTGAGCTACAACCGGCCGTTCGTCACGCGCGGGAACGAGTACGGGCGGACCTTTTTCTGGGCTACGTCGTACCCGATCGTCCGCTGGCTCGAGGCCAACGGGTACGACGTCACGTACACCACCGGCATCGACAGCGATCGCGACGGCGCGAGCCTGCTGCGGCATCGGGTCTTCATGTCGGTGGGCCACGACGAGTACTGGTCGGAGCGCCAGCGCGCCAACGTCGAGGCGGCGCGCGATGCCGGTGTCCATCTGGCGTTCTTCACCGGTAACACGATGTTCTGGCGCACGCGGTGGGAACCATCGATCGACCCGTCGCGCACGCCGTACCGCACGCTCGTCTCGTACAAGGACACGCACGAAGGCCGGAAGATCGACCCCGAGCCCGGCGGTACCGGGACCTGGCGCGATCCGCGCTTCGGGGTGGCCGATGGCAGCGGCCGGCCCGAAAACAGCCTGCTCGGGACCTTCTTCATTGCGAACTGCTGTCGCTTCGATCCTGTTGTCGTCTCGGCGCTGGAGGGACGGCACCGCTTCTGGCGGAACACGGCCGTCGCGAGTCAGCCCGACGGTTCGTCGATGACGATAGGTCGCGGCATCGTGGGGTTCGAATGGGACGGCGACGTCGACAACGGCCATCGGCCCCCCGGCCTCGTGCGTCTGTCGAGCACGATCGTGGAGGGGGCCGACGTCCTGGTCGATTTCGGGTCGCGGTTCCGGATGAACACCGGCCCCGCCATGCACAACATCACGTTGTACCGCCATCGGAGCGGTGCCCTGGTCTTTTCGGCCGGCATGACGAACTGGGGCTGGGCGCTCGACGACGTCCACGACGATCCGGATGGCGCCCGGGCACCGGTCGATCAGAACATCCAGCAGGCGACGGTCAATCTGCTGGCCGACATGGGAGTGCAGCCGTCGACGCTCCAGCCGCCGCTGCAGCCGGCGTCGGCCAGTCAGGACACGCTGCCGCCGCTTGCGACGATTACATGGCCGGGGGCCGACGACCTGGCATCGATCTACCGTGAGGTCGTCATCCGGGGTGAAGCAACCGATGAAGGCGGCGGGATTCCTGCGGGCGTCGAGGTGTCGATTGACGGCGGCACGCGCTGGACGCTGGCAGAGGGAACGTCGCAGTGGGCCTACCGGTTCCGGCCGATGAAGCAGGGGCTCGTGGTCGTCCTGGCCCGTGCGATCGACGACAGTGGAAACATTCAGCAGCAGGCCTCGTGGGCACTGCTCGAGGTCGGGGGCCTCGGGCTGCGCCGGATTGTGCTGCGGTTCGTCCTGCCCGTCGTGCTGGCAATGGCGGCCGGAGCGGGACTGCTGCTGTGGCTGTGGCGGCGGCGCAGACCTGCGCCAACCCGGGAGGTGAGCTGACGGTGCGGCGCGTAGGTGCCTGTACGGCTGCCGCCGGTGTCATCGCCGCTCTACTGTCGGCAATGAATCCCCCCGTTCGGGCGCAGGCGCAGGCCGAGGACCCATGTGGTCCGTCGGGCAATCCCATTGCCTGCGAGAACTCACGACCGGGCAGCCCGCGCAGTGAGTGGGACATCGACGGGCTCGGCGACAACTCGATCCGCGGCTTCGCGACCGACATCAGCGTGAACCGCGGCGAGCGCATCGACTTCAAGATCAACACGTCGGCCGAGGCCTACGAGGTCGACATCTATCGCCTGGGCTACTACGGCGGCGACGGCGCCCGCAAAGTGGCTACCGTCCAGCCGTCGATCGCGCTGCCGCATGCCCAGCCCGACTGCATCCGCGATCGCGCGACGGGGCTGCACGACTGCGGCAACTGGGCCGTGTCGGCCTCGTGGCAGGTGCCGGCCGATGCGACATCGGGTGTCTACATCGCGCGGCCACGCCGACTCGATACTGGCGGCGCGACGCACATTCCGTTCATCGTGCGCGACGACGACGGCGGGTCGGACATCCTGTTCCAGACGTCGGATACGACCTGGCTCGCCTACAACGCCTACGGCGGCAACAGCCTGTATCAGGGCGCGCCGGCCGGCCGCGCCTACAAGGTCAGCTACAACCGGCCGTTCGTGAACCGTGCGGCCGAACCGCCGCACAACCAGCTGTTCTGGGCCGAGTATCCGATGATCCGGTGGCTCGAGCGGCAGGGCTACGACGTGAGCTACTTCGCCGGCGTTGACGGCGACCGGCGCGGCGAGGAGATCCTCGAGCATCGCGTGTTCATGTCGGTCGGCCACGACGAGTACTGGTCGGACGGTCAGCGCCGCGCTGTCGAGGCCGCACGCGATGCGGGCGTACATCTGGCGTTCTTCAGCGGTAACGAGGTCTTCTGGAAAGTGCGGTGGGAGGACTCGATCGACGGCAGCGAAACGCCGCACCGCACGATGGTCTGCTACAAGGAGACCCAGGCCGGCGCGAAGATTGATCCGACGCCCGTGTGGACCGGGACCTGGCGCGATCCTCGCTTCAGCCCGCCGGCCGACGGTGGCCGGCCCGAGAACGGGCTGCTCGGCACCATGTTCACGGTGCTGCTGGGACCAGGCGGCGCCTACGGTACGGCCATTCGCGTTCCGGGCGAACTCGGGCGCCTGCGCTTCTGGCGCGATACGCGAGTGGCGGACCTCCGGCCTGGTGAGACGGCCGTTCTTGCCGATCACACGCTCGGATTCGAGTGGGGCGAAGTCGTCGAGAACCCGTTCCGCCCGGCGGGCCTCATCCGCCTGTCGTCGACCACTGAGCGGGTGCCGCTGAGGATCGTCGACCACGGTTCCGATTACGACGAGGGCGAAGCAACGCATTCGATCGTCCTCCACCGGGCAGCGAGTGGCGCACTCGTGTTTTCGGCGAGCACCATCCAGTGGTCGTTCGGGCTCGACGACGTTCACGACGGCCCTGCCACCCGTCCGGATCCGGCGATGCAGCAGGCGACGGTCAACCTGCTGGCCGACATGGGCGTCCAGCCCTACCGGCTCGACGACGGCCTCGTCCGCGCTGTTCCCTCGACCGACACAGTGCCGCCAGTCGCGGTGTTCGATGCGAGTGTGGAGCAGGAACTGGTGTCGGGGGCTCTGGAGCGGATCTCCGGTTCGGCCTACGACGAGGGCGGCGTCGTCGCGGGCGTCGAAGTGTCGGTCGACGGGGGACGCACGTGGCGGAGCGCGATCGGAACGGCCCAGTGGGCGTTCGCCTGGGCACCCGACGTGGGCGGATCGCACACAGTACAGGTGCGTGCCGTCGACGACAGCGGCAATCTTCAGGCGGAGCCCACGACTGCGACCGTCCGCGTCCGGCAGCGCGGGTGTCCGTGCAGCTTCTGGGATGACGACGCGGCGCCGGCTGTCGTGGGGGTCGGGGACGGCCGCGGCATCGAGCTGGGACTGCGTTTCAGCGCGGCCGTCGATGGAGTCGTCACAGGCGTCCGGTTCTACCACGCGTCCGGCTCGCCGGGCCCCTTTACGGTGAGCGTCTGGGACGCCGATGGAACGCGTCTGAGCAGCGCCGAGCACGACCCGGCGTCAGCCGGATGGCAGCGGGTCAGGCTGCCGGAGCCCGTTCCCGTGGTTGCCGGTCGCACCTACGTGGTGTCGTATCACGCGCCGTCGGGCGGCTTCGTCGTCGATCGCGGGTACTTTCAGGATGTGTTCGTGCAGGGACCGCTTACGGCGCCCGCACCGGCGAACGGCGTGTTTGCCTATGGCTCCGGGAGCGTGTTTCCCGGCCAGAGCTTCGACGCCAGCAACTTCTGGGTGGATGTCGTCTTCGAGGGCGACGGTCTGAGCCGGCACGACCCGCCGCCCGCAACCGGGACGCCCCGGGAACCGATCGTGCTCGCCAGCGCACCGATGTGGGCGGGTGGCGAAGTCGAATCGGCCGGACTGCCGGCCATCGGCGCGGTGATCGTGCTGCTGCTGGTTGGCGTGGGGATCATCGGACGCCTCGTCCGGGCGAAGCTGACGGGACGCCCCTGACTCCGGCGGAAACGACCTTGTTCGACGACCGGGCCCGTGGCACTCTGAACCGTGGCATTTCAAGCGTTGCGTCCGTGGTTGATGGCGATGGCCATTGCGGCCGGCGCCCTCGTCGGCTGTTCCTCGAACGGCCCGACGCGGCCGACGCCCGTTCCACCGCCGCCTGCCGGCTCACCGGGCGATCCGGACGGGCCGCCGCCCGGAAATCCACCCCCCGCCGGAACCGTCTGGATCGACGAGTTCGACGGCGATGCCATCGACACGACGTCCTGGAACGTCGAGGACAGTACGACGACGCGCTATGGCGGCACCGAGCAGGCGTGGCGTCCGGCGTACGTCGTCGTGCGCGACGGCCAGGTACACC
>QGVF01000020.1 GCA_003242705.1 Acidobacteriota bacterium | reverse complement strand
TTGCCGGATCCCGCTCGCCGGCCACCAGACATCGATGGCCGCCGCCTCCTTTGCGGTGCCGAGGCCGACGTGCACGACCAGCGGGGATACGCCGACCGACCCGCCGGTGCTGACCGTGCGATGGATCGTCCGCCGGCCGCCAGCGGGGTCCTCGACCGTCACGGCAACCCGCGCGCCGACGGCCGAGCGATTGCTGGTCCGGCCGACGAGCCGGATCGCCAGCCAGCCGTTGCCGTGTCCCGGATTCTCGAAGAGTCGCAGGGCGTGGCGATCGCCCGGCGTGATGCCGCCCACCTCGAACACGATCTCCTGATCGCCATCGTCGTCAAGGTCGGCGAACGCCACGCCGTGACCGCGGTGCAGCTCGCCGGTGCCCGACGCCGCGGTCACGTCGACGAACTCGCGTCCGCCGCGATTGCGCAGCAGGACGCTGCCGGCAAGCGAGGCGTACGACGGATTGCCCGTACCCAGGTAGATGTCGAGCCAGCCGTCGTTGTCGATGTCGCCGTAATTGGCCCCCATCGGCATCAGGACGCGATCGAGGCCCGCGGCGACCGTCGCGTCGGCAAACGTGCCGTCACCCAGGTTCCGGTACAGCTTCATCGTCGTGCCGATCCGCGGCAGGCCGATGAGCCGGCGCGCCAGGTCGTCGAGCGACGCCACGTAGCTCGCGACGAACAGGTCCTGCCAGCCGTCGTTGTCGTAGTCGAAGAACCAGGTGGCGAAACTGGTCCGCGTACCGCGCACGCGCGCCGCACCGGTCACATCGGTGAACGTGCCGTCGCCGTTGTTGCGGTACAGGAAGTTCGTCTCGCCATAGTTCGAGACGTACAGGTCGGCGAAGCCGTCGTTGTCGTAGTCGCCGGCCGCCACGCCCTTCGTGTAGGACGTGCGGGCCACGCCGGCGCGGACCGACACATCCTCGAACGTGCCGTCGCCCCGGTTGCGGAACAGCTGCGACGGCGACCGCTCGTTGCCGATGAACAGATCGAGCCAGCCGTCGTTGTCGATGTCGACGAAGACGGCCGTCTGCGAGGCTGTCGGCGGGTCGGCGAGTCCGGCCGCCTCGGTCACGTCGGTGAAGGTCCCGTCGCAGTTGTTCCGCAGCAGCGACCGGCGCTGCGGCAGTTCCTCCCAGCCGCCCCGCAGCACGAGGATGTCGCCGCATCCGTTGTTGTCGTAGTCGCCCAGGACGAGGTTCAGCCCGCCCATCTGCTCTTCGAGCCCCGAGCCGGCGGTCCGGTCGGTGAACGTCCCATCGCCGTTGCCCGTGAACAGCCGCATCGCCCCGCAGCTCTCGGCCATCGACGTCACGACGTCGTACGTCCCGCGGCCGAACAGGTCCTCGACGATGAGCCCGCCGGCCGAGCCGACGCTCACGAGCCCGGCCTCGCGGGCTACGTCGCGGAACCGCCCGACGTCCTCGGCCGACGCGAGGCCTTCCGGCGGGAGCCGGAACGCGTCGGGCACGCGGTCGGGGAACGTGCCGGCCGCCATGTGCGCCACGTTCAGCAGCCATCGCACTTCGTAGTCGTCGGGCCGCGCCTCGAGGTAGCGCAGGAAGTAGTCGATGGCGCGCTCGACGTCGGTCGTGTCGGGATAGCGATGCGCCGCCAGATCGAGCAGGCACAGGTCGCCTGGCTCGGTGTGGACGTGGTTGTCGAGGCCGGCCTTGTGCAGGTGCGCGACCCCGAGCGCCTCCCAGGTGGACGGCACCGCCTCGGGGATCTCCGTGCCGGCAATCCGGAGCGCCGATTCGAGCCGCGCGATCGACTCACTCATGCGCCCTTCGTAGGCGTCGAGCTGCGCGAGGCCGACGTGCAGCTGCATGATGTCGAGCGGCGTCCGCGACGCCAGGCCGCCGCTGGCCAAAAACTCGTCGACGACACGACGGGTGGTGGCCAGCGCGTGCGTCCGCTCGTCGCACGCCGCATGCGAGCTCTGCTGCCAGCCGCGGCTGCGCGCGTGCGCCTCGAGACTCGCCCGCGCCTCACTGAAGCCGCCGAAGTCGTAGACGAACTTCACGGCGCCGGCCGCCGCCAGACCCGGCGCGACCTCATCGGCCACGGGCGTGTCGGCATCGGGCGGCTCGACACGAAACAGCGCGTAGCCGGTGGGAATCCGGACCACGTGGCTGACCTGACCGGGACGCAGGCCGGCGATGGCCGCCTGCACTTCGGGTCGGAGCTGCTCGCGCGGCACGCGACCGAGCCATCCGCCTTCGGCGGCCGTCGCGTCGGTCGACTCGCGCACGGCCAGCAGCGCGAAGCTTTCTCCCTGTTCGACCTGCGCGCGGATTCGATCGGCCGCGTCAGGCGTGGCCACGACAATGAGCCTGAGGATCGGGTCGTCGTCCTGTCCGAACAGTGTGGAGTGCGACGGGAGGACGACGAGGAGAACGGCCGCAAGGGCCGCGACGAAACGACCGACCGATCCCATAGGGTGACGTGCGACAGGAGTCTAGTCGGTCGACGGCCGGCTGTCGATCACCCGAACCGATTAGTCGGATTTGAGGATTGCTTCGATCTCGGCCTGCACCTCGCCCGACAGCTCCACCGTGCCCGCGCGCGCCGTTTCGTGAATCTGCTCGGGCCGGCGGGCACCGGCGATGGCGCTCGTGACTTCGGGCAGCCGGAGTACCCAGGCGAGTGCCAGCTGCGCGACGGTCAGCCCTTCGCGCGCCGCTACGGCTTTCAGCTGCTCGACGATCCGGAGGTTGCGCGACAGGCCGGGTTCGGTGAAGTAGGGACTGCGGCTGCGCCAGTCGTCGGCCGGGAGCGCCAGCGCACGCTCGCGGGTGAAGGCGCCGGTCAGCAGGCCGGCCTGCATCGGACTGTAGGCGAGGATGCCCACCCCGTGCGCATCGCACCAGGGCACCAGCTCGTCCTCGATGCTCCGGTTGAGCATGCTGTAGGGCGGCTGCAGCGACGCGACCGGGTGGATGCGATGCACACGCTCGAGCTGGGCCACGTTGAAGTTGCAGACGCCGCCGTAGCGGACCTTGCCGGCCTGGATCAGCTCGCCGATGGCGGCCCAGCCTTCTTCGATTTCTTCCTCGGGCTCCGGCCAGTGGATCTGATAGAGGTCGATGACGTCGATCCGCAGCCGGCGCAGGCTGTTCTCGGCTTCGGCAACGACGCTGTCGCGCCGCAGCCGCTTGCCGATCTCGCGGCTGCCCTCCTCCCACACGCGGCCGCACTTGGTCGCCACGATCACCTCGTGGCGCCGCCCCTGGATCGCCCGGCCGACGATTTCCTCCGCGCGGCCATGTCCATAGATGGCCGCGGTATCGATCCAGTTGATGCCGGCATCGATGGCCGCGCGGATCGTGCGGATCGAATCGTTGTCGTCCTGTTCGCCCCAGGCGAACTTCCAGCCGCCGCCACCCATCGCCCAGGTGCCGAGGCCGATCGTGGTCAGCTCGAGGCTGCTCTGTCCGAGACGTCGAGTCGGTAAATGCGGCATGTCCGTCAGGCGTATCAGAGACCGACCGACGCGGCCGGCGTCTGCTCTAGAGACTATCAGGGAGCACCCGGTTCGCGGGTCGCTTACGCGCGACGTAATGCCATACGACGTGCGAAAGCCCGGCACACCCGCTCCCGGCCGTTGACAGGCGCGGGGACCGACTCATAATCGGGAATGACCCTTGCGTCTGCAACGCCCGGCGCGTTCGCAGGCGTAAACCTCCCCCGGACGTCGGCGCGTCGTGTGCCGGCGTCCAGCTCCGGCGGCACGAGCCGCCGGTTCCGGCCGCGCGGCGTCCCCGGCGCGCGTCAGATGCCCAGCTGGAGACGCAGCATGCGCCCGTTCGCCCGATTCATCTACGCGTTCGTCCTGCCGGCTGCCGCAATCGCTGCCGTTGCCGGCCACGGGCCGCTCGAGGCCCAGAACGACGCCGGGGCCGGTGGACGCGTGCGGCTGGTCCCCGACGAGCTTGCCGATTCGTCGTGGCTCGATCGTGCCCGCATCCGGCAGGCCACGGCGGCCGAAGGCGCTCAGACGTTCCTCGACTTCCAGTTCGACGAGCGCCGCGAGGCGACCGGCATCACGTTCCGGCACCGTTTCGTCGAAGACGCCGGGCGCGGCTACAAGGCCGTGCACTACGACCACGGCACCGGCCTGTCGATGGCCGATGTCGACGGCGACGGCCTGCTCGACCTCTATTTCGTGAACCAGGCGGGCCCGAGCGAGCTCTGGCGCAACCGGGGCGACGGCACCTTCGAGAACATCACGGCGCGGGCCGGCGTCGGGCTCGACGGCCGGGTCGGCGTCGCGGCGGCATTCGGCGACATCGACAACGACGGCGACGTCGATCTGTTCGTCACCACCGTCCGCGGCGGTAACGTCCTGTTCGAGAACGACGGGACGGGCCGCTTCCGCGACATCACCGAGCAGGCCGGCCTCGCCTACTCCGGCCACTCGTCGGGCGCCGTCTTCTTCGACTACGACCGCGACGGCCGGCTCGATCTGTTCGTCGCCAACATCGGACGCTACACGACGGACCTGAAGGCGGGCGCCTATCCGTACTATCTCGGCCTGATCGACGCCTTCTCGGGCCACCTCATGCCTGAGCGCAACGAAGCGAGCCGCCTCTACCGCAACGAGGGTGGCAACCGCTTCACCGACGTGACGGAGGCGGTCGGCCTCGTCGACTTCTCGTGGTCGGGCGACGCGACGCCGATCGACATCAACGGGGACGGCTGGCTCGATCTGTACCTGCTCAACATGCAGGGCGACGATCAGTACTACGAGAACCAGGGCGGACGGCGCTTCGTCCGTCGGAGCCGCGAGGTGTTCCCGCGGACGCCGTGGGGCTCGATGGGCGTCAAGGTCTTCGACGTCAACAACGACGGCCACCTCGACCTGCTCATCACCGACATGCACTCCGACATGAGCGAGCACGTCGGCCCTGAGCGCGAGCACATGAAGTCGCACATCCAGTGGCCGGAGTCGTTCCGCGGCGATGGCAGCACGAGCATCTGGGGCAACGCGCTCTTCCTGAACGAGGGCAACGGCCGGTTCCGCGAGGTATCCGATTCCTACAACGCGGAGAACTACTGGCCGTGGGGACCCAGCGTCGGCGACCTGAACGCCGACGGCTTCGACGACGTGTTCATCACCGCGTCGATGAACTACCCGTTCCGGTACGCGACGAACTCGGTCAAGCTCAACGAGGGCGGCGCACGATTCGTCGACGCGGCCTTCCTGCTGGGCGTCGAGCCGCGCCCGGGCGGCATCACGACGCCGTGGTTCGAGCTCGACGCCTCGGGCGCCGACCGCAACCATCCCGACGCGCAGGGGCTCACCGGCCGGGTCACCATCGTCGGCGCCCGCGGCAGCCGGTCGTCGGTGCTCCTCGATCTCGACGGCGACGGCGACCTCGACATCGTCACCAGCGAGTTCGGCACCGAGCCGATGGTGCTCGTGAGCAACCTGGCCGATCAGCGCGACATCCGCTGGGTGCAGGTGCGCCTCGAGGGCTCCGTCTCGAACCGCAGCGCGCTCGGCAGCCGCATCACCGTCGAGGCGGGCGGCGCGCGCTACACGAAGGTCCTCGACGGGCTGACCGGCTACCTCTCGCACAGCGTGGCGCCGCTGTACTTCGGCCTCGGCCGCGCCGAACGTATCGACCGCATCGAGGTCGTCTGGCCGTCGGGCCGGACGCAGACGATCACGTCCGGTCTCGGCGTGAACCGGACGATCGAAATCGTCGAGGAACGGGCAGGCGGCTAGACAGGCCGGTAGCCGACGTTCGCGTACTCGGGCGCACGCGGGACGAACCGGTCGTCGAACCGCGGATCGGGCGGATCGAACGTGTTGCGGCTCCGATCGATCGTGCCCCGGCGGTCGTTGATGGCGCCGTGGATGAAGTTGCCGACGACACCCGAGGCGTCGGTGATGTCGAACTCGTAACGTTCGCCCGGCGAGATGCCCCCCTGGGCCGTGTTGCGCCAGAAGATGCAGTCGGCGTACTCGCTGCCGTCGCCGATGTCGTCGACGCCGTTCCAGTTGTCGGTGAACGTGCAGCGGCGGACGACGACGCGCGACCCCTGGAAGACCGTGAGCGCGCCCGATCCGTGCTCCGGGTGAATCTCGCCGCCCGTCAGCATGCCGACGTAGTCGACGCCCAGGTTCGACACGTTCCCGACGAACAGACAGTTCTCCACCACGGCCGCGCTGCCGTGCAGCACGTCGAGCGCCGATCCGGTCACCTGTGTGCGATTGCCGCGGAAGATGCAGTCGCGAAACACCGCTGCCTGCGTGTTCTGTCCCAGATGCTCGACCGAGACACCGCCGGCGCAGGGGCTGGCGTAGTTGTCAACGATCTCGACGCGCTCGATCGTGGGGTACGACCGCGCGTAGATCTTGATGCCGCCCCCGTCGGCGAAAAAGTACAGCGTCTTCCGTACCTCGTCGGACTCGATGGGCGAACGCTGGCCGCTGCCCATCGCGAAGCCGTTGGCACCGGTGATGCGGAAGCCGCGCAGGACCGTGCGCGGTGAGATGCCGTCGCCGAAATACACGACGTGGTTGACGATGGCCGGAAAGCTCGGCGCGCGTCGATCGGCCACGTCCGGGTTGGCCGCGGTGAGCGTAACGTCGCCCGCGGCCTCGAGCGTGATGCCGTCGTGCCGACGGTTGAACCAGACGAGCGCCTGCCCGCGTGCCGTCGGCCGGTAGGTCCCCGCGTGCACGAGCACCCGCTTGTGCCCGGGCTCGGCCGCCGCCGCCTCGAGCGCCTCCTGAATCGATGCGCCGGGATGCACGTGCCACGTGCCCGTGGCGCGGTCGAGCTCAATGCCCTTCCCGCCCTGCGGTGGCCGCCCGGGCAACACAGCCGGGGCGAGCGGAGCAGCCGCCACGGCCCTCAGGAACTGGCGCCGGTCGGGACGGAATCGGTGGTGCTTCATGACGGACGGGCGCGACGCCAGGCCATGCGGAGCAGCGGCGACGTCCAGATCAGGATCGTCGCCGCACCGAGGACGGCCGAGACGGGGCGCTCAAAGAATGCCAGCGGATTGCCGCCGGCCTTGATCATCGACGTGACGAAGTTCTGCTCCAGCATGGCGCCGAGCACGAGCCCCAGGATCGTCGGCGCGATGGGAAAGCCGTTGCGCTCCATCAGCCAGCCGATGACGCCGAAGGCCAGCATGACGCCGACGTCGAACATCGCATTGTTGATCGCGAACGAGCCGACCATGCAGAACACCAGGATGATCGGCATGAGCAGCGCGCGCGGCACGCGCAATACGTTCCTCGCCGCCTTGATGAGCAGCCAGCCGAGCGGCAGCAGGAGCAGGTTGGCCAGCAGGAACACCAGGAACACGGCGTAGATGCTGCCGGGATTCTCGATGAAGATCGTTGGCCCGGGGTTGAGGCCCTTCAGGTAGAGCACGCCGATCACGATCGCGGTGATCGAGTCGCCGGGAATCCCGAAGACCAGCGCGGGAATCCACGCGCCGGCCAGCGCCGAGTTGTTGGCCGCACCGGCCTCGACGATCCCCTCGACGTGGCCGGTCCCGAACTTCCCGGGCGTCCGTGAAAAGCGCTTCGCAATGCCGTAGGCGATCCACGCGGCAATGTCGGCGCCGGCCCCGGGCAGCGCGCCAATCAGCGTGCCCAGGACGCCGCCGCGCGCCGCCTGCACCGGGTACTGCCGGGCGAGCCGCCACTGGCCGCGGAAGATCGGCCCGATCTTCTGCTGCACGGCCGTCTCGAGGGGCCGGTCGACCGTCGTTGCGAACCGCAGGACCTCGGAGACGGCGAACATCCCGATCATCACCGGGATGAGCTGGACGCCGCTCATCAGTTCGGGCACCCCGAACGTGAAGCGCGGGTAGGCGGCGGGATTCTCGAAGCCGACCGACGCGATGAGCAGCCCGAGCATCAGCGACACGAGCCCCTTGAGCGGGTTGCCCGGCGCGACGAACACCGCGCACGTCAGCCCCAGCATCACGAGCCAGAAGTATTCGAACGAGCTGAACAGCAGCGCCGCTTCGGCCAGCGCCGGCGCCGCCACCATCAGCACGATCGTGCCGAACGCGCCGCCAATCGCCGAAAAGACGACGCTGGTCCCCAGCGCCACTTCGGCTTCTCCCCTTCGCGTCAGTTCGAAGGCCTCGTCGCAGTAGGCCGCCGAGGCCGGTGTGCCCGGCATCCGCAGCAGCGCCCCGGGCACGTCGCCGGCAAAGATCGCCGTCGCGGTCACCGTCACCATCGCCGCGACGGCGGGCAGCGGTGCCATGAAGAACGTGACCGGCACGAGCAGCGCAACCGCCATGGTTGCGGTCAGGCCCGGGATGGCGCCGACAAACAGGCCGAACAGGGCCGCCATCACGATCACCGCGATCAGGGCGGGATCGGCGAGCAGCGTGAGGGCCTCGACCAGGTGCCCTACCACGCGACCCCCTGGAGAATGCCCCACGGCAGCGGCACCCGCAGCAGGGTGGAGAACGCGTAGTGCGTCACCAGCGTGACGACGACCGCGATGGGAAGCGCGGCCGTGATCCGGCCGCCCATCGCGCGCGCGAGGACGATGACGAACAGGATAGTCGTGGGGATGAAGCCAACCGGCGTAACCAGGGCGATCCAGGCGACGAGCGCGACGACGACCACGGCGACGCTGCGGCGCGCATCCCGACGGCCGACCCAGTCGTCGAGAGCCCACCACCCGGCTTCACGCTTCCGTCGTGCACCGACGAACAGCCCGACGCCGAAGACGACCAGCAGCGCGCCGGTGATCGACGGAAACAGTCCAGGCCCGATCTCCTGCCCCGGCGTCGCGGGAAACGCGCGTGCGGCCAGCACGACGACAATCCCGAACGCGGCGGCCAGCAGGCCCGACAGCTTATCGCTGACCTGCATGCTCTCTGCTTCCGGACGGCTGCCTCACCGGGCGAGCCCGACCTTCTGCATGGCGGCGCCCATCTGGGCGTCGGCCTCGGCCATGAACGCCGCGAAGTCGGCAGGCCCCATCCAGCGCATGCCGAACCCCCGGCTCGTCATGAACTCGCGGTACTCGTCGCTCGCGTAGGCCGCTTCAAGGGCCGACTCGAGCCGCGTCCTGACGTCGTCGGGCAGGTTCGGCGGTGCAGCGATCCCGCGCCAGACGCCCATCTCCCACTCGGTGCCGATCGCCTCCCGGCCCGTCGGCACGTCGGGATAGAGCGCCGACCGCTCGCGGTCGAGCACGGCAAGGCTCCTGACCCGGCCGGCATCGATGAGCGAGCGCGCCTCCGGATGTGACGCCGTCACGAGTTCGACGCCGCCGGCCACCAGGTCGAGCAGACCGGCCGCGCTGCTCACGCTCGGCACCCACGGCACCGACGAGGGGTCGATCCCCTGTTCGTCGAGCAGGCCGTACAGCGACACGTGCCAGATACCGCCATGTGCGGTTCCCGACGCCTTCAGCGTGCCGGGCGGCGACGAGCGGATGGCGTCCATCAACTCACCGAGGGTCCGGTACGGCGCGTCGGCGCGCACCTGCACGCCGGTCGCGTCGAAGTTGATCAGGCCAAGCGGCGTAAACGACGCCGGGGTGAGATCGGTCAGCCCCTGGTGGTGCATCATCGCGATCTCGACGGTGATCATCCCGATGGTGTAGCCGTCGGGCGCTGCCGTGGCGATCGCCTGATGTCCGACGACGCCGCTGCCGCCGGTGCGGTTGACGACGTTGACCGGCTGGCCGAGCTCGCGTTCGAGGGCGGTGGCAATGGCCCGCGCGACGGCATCGGTGCCGCCGCCGGCGCCCCACGGCACGATCAGCGTGATCGGGCGCGACGGGTACGGCGCGTTGCCGCCGCAGGCGGCAGACCAGAAGGCGGCCGCCAGGCAGCAGACCAGCATGGCGGCGCGGATCGTCAGTGTCATTCGGCGTCCTCTCGAAGCAGGCGGTCGGCGGGCCCGGCGCGGGGCCTCATCTGTGTCCGGAGCGCTCTATTCTGATCGGTTTGGGGGTCGAGGTGAAGTCCCCTGCCGGTCAACCGGCCGCCCCAATGTGTCTTGCCACCGTCGACCGGCAGCCGCTACGCTGCGCCTCATCATGCAACGGCGACACTTCCTCAAGATGGCTGGTTCGGCGCTGGCGCTCTCGGCCGCGCCGTCCTACGCGTGGCAGATCGTGGCCGACAAGCCGAAGCGCGTCGCGCTCATCGGCGCCGGCTGGTACGGCAAGACCGATCTGCTCCGCCTGATTCAGGTAGCCCCCGTCGAGGTTGTCTCGCTCTGCGACGTCGACAGCGCCATGCTCGAAGAGGCGGCCGACATCGTCGCGGCGCGGCAGGCCTCGAAGCGGCGGCCGCGACTCTATCGCGACTACCGCGAGCTGCTGGCCGAGCGCGACGTCGACATCGTCCTGGTGGACACGCCCGATCACTGGCACGCGCTGCCGATGATCGACGCGGTCAGGGCGGGCGCCGACGTCTGGGTGCAGAAGCCGATCAGCGTCGACGTGGTCGAGGGCCAGGCCATGCTGGCCGCCGCGCGGAAGTACGACCGCGTGGTGCAGGTCGGCATGCAGCGCCGCAGCACGCCCCACCTGATCAACGCGCGCGATCGCATCATCCGCGAGGGCCGGCTCGGCAACATCGGTCTGGTCGAAATCTACTGCTACTACGAGATGCGGGCGCGGCAGAATCCGCCCGACACCGATCCGCCGGCCAATCTCGACTACGAGATGTGGACCGGACCGGCGCCGATGCGGCCGTACAACGCGCTCGTCCATCCGCGCGGCTGGCGCGCCTTCATGGAGTACGGCAACGGCATCGTCGGCGACATGTGCGTGCACATGCTCGACATGGTGCGCTGGATGCTCGACCTCGGCGCCCCGGACCGCGTCACGTCGACGGGGGGCATCTACGTCGAGAAGAATTCCAAGGCGAACATCAGCGACACGCAGGTCGCCACGTTCGACTTCGGCTCGCTGCCGGTTGTGTGGACGCACCGGACGTGGGGGACGCCGCCCGATCCGCAGTATCCATGGGGCGCCACGTTCTACGGCGATCGCGGGACGCTCCGGGCGAGCGTCATGCGCTGGGACTTCGAGCCCAAGGGGCGCAACGCCGGCCCGGCGATGAGCGAAGAGGTGACCTACGAGTTCGACCAGTATCCCGAGGACCGGACCGAGAAAGACCTCGAGACGCACGTCGCGCCGGCGATCCGGCGGCAGATGCAGAACTTCCTCGAGTGCATCGAGACGCGCCAGCGCCCGGTGGCCGACATCGAGGAGGGCTACATCTCGGCCACGGCGTGCATTCTGGCGAACCTGTCGATGGAGCTCGGACGCTCGCTCACCTGGGATCACGCCGCCGGCCGCGTGGTCGGCGACGACGAGGCGAACGAGCGGCTGCGGCGCCCGTACCGGGCGCCGTGGCAGCATCCGGAGCCCGACACGGTCTGACGCGGCCCGCGCTCCTTCCGGCGGATCGGGGCGGACGACGCTAGTCCGGCTCCGGTTCGCCGGCCACCACGAGCGCGAACCCTTCCCGCTCCAGGGTCGCCCGGGCCCGATCGTGGTCGACCCGGGCCACGTAGAAGAACGCGCCCATCCGCTGCACGGGAAAGAGGAAGCCGGTGCTGATCACGTCGGTTTCGACCGCGTAGTCGATGCCGGCGTCGGTCAGCAGCAGCTCGACGCGCCGCGCGTGTCGCAGCTTGCGTGCCACGTAGACCAGCTGCGGGTCGACGTCTTCGAATTCCTCGGCATTTCTGCGCGCCATCACACACTCCTGCCCGGGCGGCCCGGCATACCCGGGCCGCCGGCTCTTACAGAACTCTCACATCCGGCCGCGCCCCGGATTGTTATCGTGAACAGCTGACGGAGGCCCGCCGCCCACGGCATGGAGCAGCGGCCGGTGACGCCCCGGGAATGGACACGCAGTTCTCATGAGCACGACGACGACGACGACGCCAGTCAAGAAGGTCCGGCAGTCGGGCGGCACGGCCACCCTGGCGGGCGCGCCGGCCAACCGCTACGACACCGTGGCCTGGGTGACCTGCTTCTTCATGCTGATCTTCCACATCGGCGCGGTGATGGCGCTGCTCGACTTCACCTGGTCGGGCCTGGTCGTCCTGCTGGTGACCTACTACGTCTCGCTGGTCTTCGGCATCGGCATGGCGTACCACCGGCTGCTCACGCACCGGTCGTTCAAGACGTCGAAGTGGTTCGAGTACTTCCTGACGATCTGCGCCACGCTCGCGCTCGAGGGCGGTCCGCTCTTCTGGGTGGCGACGCACCGGCGGCATCACCAGTACTCGGACGCCGACCTCGATCCGCACACGCCCCGCCACGGCGGCTTCTGGGCGCACATGGGCTGGATCATGTTCGGCCACAGTGAGCACAACGAGGTGAACGTCACGGCGAAGTACGCACCCGACCTCGGGCGCGACCCGTTCATGGTGTGGATCAGCCGCTATCACTGGGTGCCGCTCACCGTGCTCGGCCTGATTCTCTGGGCCGTCGGCGGCTGGAACTGGGTGCTCTGGGGCATCTTCCTGCGCACCACGATCGGCCTGCATGCCACGTGGCTCGTCAACTCGGCCACGCACATGTGGGGGTCGCGCCGGTTCGAAACGCGCGACGACTCGCGCAACAACTGGTGGGTGGCGCTGCTGACCTTCGGCGAAGGCTGGCACAACAACCACCACGCGCACCCGACGTCGGCCGCCCACGGCCTCGCCTGGTACGAGATCGACGTCACCTACCTGCACATCAAGCTGTTCGAGAAGCTCGGCCTCATCTGGAACGTCCGCAAGGCGAAGCTGCCCGAGCACGTCGAACAGGCGGCCTGACGGCCCGCCGCCGCGGAAGCCGGCCGGCCCGGGCCGGCTGGCTTCCCGTCTCCGTCTTGTCTACGATCTCCCTTCATGTCGGTCGGCCCCGGGCGTCAGGGCGCCATCGCGTTCTTCGTCACGTTCGGGGTGTGCCTGGTGGCGCTGGCCGCAGCGCTGAACGTCGGCTGGATCGTCCTCACCTGGGAACAGATCGCGCCGCTGCTCGTCGGGGTCTTCGTCTTCGCGGCCATCATCACCGGCCTCATCCTCAACACCACGTTTCTCGTGCGTGAAGTCCGCCGCAACGAGCAGCACGACGCCTTCGTCAACGCCGTCACTCACGAGCTGAAGACACCGGTCACGTCGATCCGCCTGCATCTCGAGACGCTCCGTCAGCGCAGCGCGTCGCTCGACGAGTCGAAGCGCCAGGAGTTCTACGGCGTCATGCTCGACGACACCGATCGGCTGCTGCGGACCATCGAGCAGGTGCTGCGCACCGGACAGGCGGGCCGGACGCCACTGCACCGTACCCGCTTCGACCTGCGCGAGCTCGTGGCCGAGCAGGTGGCCCTCGCCGTCGCCCAGCGGCACCTGTCGAGCGACGCCGTCCGCCTCGCGCCGTCCGACGACCCCGACCCGATTGAAGTCTTCGGCGATCGCATCGAAATCGCCAGCGCCGTCATGAACCTGATCGACAACGGCATCAAGTACTCGGGCGAGCGCGTCGACGTCGAGGTGGCGGTGGTGCGGCATGGACGCCGCGCGGTCGTCCGCGTCACCGATCAGGGCCCGGGCCTGCCGCCCGACGAGCTCCGCCGCGTCTTCAAGCGCTTCTACCGTGTGCCCGGGCCGGTGACCCAGCGCGTCAAGGGCACGGGGCTGGGCCTGTTCATCGTGCAGACCGCCGCGCGACGCCACGGCGGGCGGGCGTGGGCCACGAGCCAGGGCCCGGGCCGCGGCGCCACGTTCCACTTCGAGCTGCCGCTGGCACGACCCGGGGTAGTCTGATCGACAGTCGCATCATGGCTTCGCTGCTCGTTGTCGAAGACGAACCGCACATCGCGTCGGGACTGCGGTTCAACCTCGAGGCGGAAGGACACGACGTCGAAGTCGTCGAAACCGGCGAAGCGGCGCTCGACGTCGTCGAAGCCCGCGGATCGTCGCTCGACGCCATCGTCCTCGACGTCATGCTGCCGGGCATCGACGGCTTCGAGGTCGCCGCGACCCTGCGCGAGCGCGGTCACTTCGTCCCGATCCTCATGCTGACGGCGCGGGGGCGCGCCCAGGACGTCCTGCAGGGCTTTGCCGCCGGAGCCGACGACTATCTGCCGAAACCGTTCGACCTGGCGATCCTCGTCGCGCGCGTGCACGCCCTGCTGCGACGCCGCCAGTGGCACCAGGCCGGCGCACAGGCCGACACGACGCCACCGGACCGGTTCACCTTCGCCGGGCGGACCGTCGACTTCGAAGCCCAGCAGATCAGGGTGGGCAACCGCGTCCACCCGCTCACGCTGATGGAAGCCAACCTGCTGCGCTACCTGATTGAGCGGGAAGGACGGGTCGTGTCGCGGAAGAGCATCCTGGAAGACGTCTGGAACCTGCGCGAGGACACCGACACGCGCGCCATCGATCACTTCATCGCGCGACTGCGGAAGTACATCGAAGACGTGCCGTCGCAGCCGCGCCACGTGCTGACGGTCCGCAGCGTGGGCTACCGCTTCGTCGCCGAGCCGGAGGACTGACGGCCCGTCAGCGTCGGCCGTCCGGCTTCAGTGCACCACGCGGCTGCGGAGGTTCGGCCGCGCTTCAGCGTCCTCGTCCTCGTCGTCCTCGTCCTCGTCGAACCCGTCGAAGTCGCCGTCGTCGAGGTCGTCGACTTCGCCGTCGCCATCCTCGTCGTCGACATCCTCGAGGTCGTCGTCCTCGAGCTCCTCGTCGTCGAGATCGTCCAGGTCGTCGAGATCCTCGAGATCGTCGAGGTCGTCGTCTTCGTCGTCGTCCTCATCATCGCCGGCGAGGACCATCGGCGCGAGGACGACGACGCCCGTCGGCGACACGAGCACGCGCCGCCAGGCGCGGAGGTCGGTCGAGTCGAGCATCAGGAGGCTGAGAATCTCTGGGGTGATGACCATGTTAGTCCTCGCGCGGCCCTGACGTTCGGCTGGGGAGCGGCTGAAGCGGCGGGCGACTCTCCGATGGTCTCAGGAATCCCGCACGCCTGCAAGTCTGGAGGCCGGAGCACGCCGGCCGGGGTCACGCGCCGCCCGGGCCCGGGGCGCCTCGACGACTGATGCCTACGTCAGGAAGTTGCGCAGCAGCCAGGTGGGGCGCGCCGGCGCGGCGTCGAGGTCGGCGCGGGTCGCCACGCCGGTCTCGATCAGAACGGAGTCGATGCCTGCCGTCGCCGCGCCCAGCACGTCGGTCACCAGCTGGTCGCCTATCATCACGACCCGCCGCGGGTCCGGATGTCCGAGGCGCGCCAGTCCCTCGTCGAACATCGGGCGGTGCGGCTTGCCGAGCGGCGCGATCCGGATGTGCCCCTCCGGATCGCGCAGCCGGATGACCGCCTCGAACAGTGCCGCGAGGGCGCCCGCCGTGAACGAAAAGGCATCGTGATCCGACGGATAGACGATGTCGGGGTTGGGCAGCAGGAAGCGGATGGGAATGCCACGACCGAGCTGTCGCAGCACGATCGAGACGGTGCGGTTGACCGTCTCGAGGAACGGCGCGGCCGGGTCATCGTACACGGCGCTGATCACGCACACGTCGATGGCGTCCGCGTCGAAGCCCACAAGCCGGCCGCCGGCCTGCTCCACGTACTCGCGCGACTCGTCGGTACCGAGTACCAGGCAGCGGCTGCCCCGGAGCCCCTCGCGCTCGAAATACCCGGCCAGCAGCGCGCCGGACGTCACGACGCGATCGGCGGTGATCGGCAGGCCGAAGCCCTGGTACCTGGCGGCGGTCGTGTCGAGGGATCGCGAGGCGTCGTTCGAGATGATCAGCCACGGACGCCCCTCGCGCGTGAGCCGGTCGAGGAACGCCGCGGCCCCCTCGATCGCGCCGCGCGTCGTCACGAGCACACCGTAGGCATCGAGCAGGAAACAGTCGTAGCGGCCGACCAGCGCGTCGACGGTGGTGTCGGCCGGAAGCACGCGTGAAGACATCGGGATCCTTCTATAATCGGGCGGCCATGGCGGTGACCGTCTACCAGTATCCGAAATGCAGCACCTGCCGGAAGGCGCTCAAGTGGCTCGACAGCCGCGGCATCGCCTACCGCACCGTCGACATCGTCGCCGATCCGCCGTTGGCGGCCACGCTCGAGCGGCTGCTTCGCCGGTCGGGCCTGCCCGTGGCGAAGTTCTTCAACACGTCGGGCCAGAGCTACCGCGCCGGCAACTTCCGGGAACGGCTCGCCTCGATGACCGAAGCCGAGGCCTGCGCCGCGCTGGCGGCCGACGGCAAGCTCATCAAGCGGCCGCTCGTCGACGCGCCGAACGCCGTGCTGGTCGGCTTCGACGCCGACGCCTGGGCCGAAGCGCTCGAA
The DNA here is from genome assembly GCA_003242705.1 of Acidobacteriota bacterium. Taxonomy (GTDB): domain Bacteria; phylum Acidobacteriota; class Vicinamibacteria; order Vicinamibacterales; family SCN-69-37; genus SCN-69-37. Next base: position 19,996 of record QGVF01000020.1, on the reverse strand, counting down.
TAGCGCCGCCGCCCCTCCCCCGGCGCCCGCCATCCCGGTATCATCGGAGGGTATGCACATCACGATGGTCAAGAAGACGCTGGCCGATGGCTCCGACTGCCGCAAGTGCGCCGAAGCCACCGAACAGCTGCAGGCACGCGGGCTCTGGCACCGTATCGACGAGGTCGTCTGGGCGCATGAAGGCGATCCGTCGAGCGCCGGGATGGTGCTCGGCGCGCGGCTCGGCGTCGAGCGCGCCCCGTTCTTCATCGTGCGCGACGACGACGGCCGCGAAACGGTCTATACGAGCGTGCTGCAGCTGATCCGCGAGCGGCTCGGCGCCCGCGTCAGCGCCCACGACCACGCAATGGCCATCGACGCCGACGACATCGGCGGCATCTGAGGCCGGGCGGATCTTCCGGCCCCGTTCCGCCCTGCCCGGTCAGCGAGTGCCCGCCGGCTCACCAACGTTGCCGGCGTGCAGTCCGCACTCCTTGCGGGTTTCCTCTTCCCACCACCAGCGGCCCGCGCGCTCGTGCTGTCCGGGCAGAACCGGCCGCGTGCACGGCTCACAGCCGATCGACACGTAGCCGCGCTCGTGCAGTTCGTTGTACGGCACGTCGTTGGCCCGGATGTAGTCCCAGACCTGCCGTGACGTCCACTCGCTCAGCGGATTGAACTTCACGAGCGGCCGCTCCGGCGTGCCGAACGTGGGATCGAGCTGGACGACGGGGATTGCGGCCCGGGTACCGGGACTCTGGTCGCGCCGCTGCCCGGTGACCCACGCCGACAGCGGCTCGAGCGCCCGGATGAGCGGCTCCACCTTGCGGATGCCGCAGCACTCCTTGTGCCCGTCCTTGTAGAAGGAGAACAGCCCCTTCGTGGACACGAGCTGCTGGACCGCTTCCGGCCGCGGAAACATCACCTGGATGTCGATGCCGTACCGGTGCGCGACCCGGTCGATGAAGCGGTACGTCTCGGGATGCAGCCGGCCGGTGTCGAGCGAGAAGACCTGCATGCGGGCCCCGAGCTTCGAGACCATGTCGATCAGGACGACGTCCTCGGCGCCGCTGAACGAGATCGCCACGTCGGGCGAGTAGTGCTCGACGGCCAGCGCGAGAATGTCCTGCGGCGGCCGATGCGCATATTCCGCCGCCAGCGCGGGAAGCGAGGAGGGATCGAGAGCCATGCTCTCGACGGTAGCACATCCGCCGCGCGCCCCTGGCGGCAGGCGATCCGCCCGTCACCGGCCCGACGTATGCTCTGCCTATGGCCTGGCGGGCGTCCTCCGTGCTCTGTCTCCTCCTGCTGCTGGCCGCGTCGCACGCCTCGTCGCAGGCCCCGCAGCTGCGCGTCGTCGACGTCGCGCCCCGCGGCGTCATCGCGCAGCGTGGCGATGCGGCCGAAATCCGCATCGTCTTCTCGGAACCGATGGTGGCGCTGGGGCGCATCCCCGCCAGCCCCGACATCCCCTGGGTGCGTATCTCGCCGGCGCCCAAGGGTACGTGGCGCTGGTCGGGAACGACGATTCTGCTGTTCACGGTCGATCCGGACGCCCCGCTCCCCTGGGCCACCGAGTTCACCGTCACGATCGACGGCTCGGCCACGGCCGTCTCGGGCCGCGAGCTCGGGGAGACGCAGACGTTCCGCTTCACGACGCCCACGCCGCGGCTGCAGTCGATGCGATGGTTCCGCCGCGACGATCGCCACGACCGGCCCGTCGTTCTGCTGCTCGACTTCAACCAGCCGATGCGCGCCGAAGACGTGCTGGCGCACGCAGCGCTGCGCTACACGCCGCACGACGTCACCGTGCCCGAGCTCGCGCCTGCCGCGCGTGAGCGACTTGCCGCCGTGGATCCGGCCGGCCTGCGGGCGTTCGACCAGAAGGTGGCGGCCGCGCGACAGGCGGCCAGCCGGACCGACCGGATCGAAGCGCGTGCGACGCGCGACTGGGACCGCGAGCGATACCCGGCGTCACCAACGCTCGTCGGGCTCGAGACCGTCGAGGCGCCGCCGCCCGGCACATGGATCGAGCTGACGCTCGACGAAGGCCTCGTCGGAGCCGAGGGCAGGGTGCCCGCCGGCCAGGTGCAGCGATCGGTTGCCGAACTCGATCCCGTGTTCTTCGCCCGGGGGTTCCGCTGCCAGGACGCCTGCGACCCGTCGGCCTACAACGGGCTGGAGCTGACGGTTCCGGTGCCGGTGGGCCGGTTCGCCGCTGCTCTCTCGGTGCAGGACATCACCGATCCGGCCGGCGAGCGGCCCGTCGCACGCACGTCGATCGTGCCGGCCTCGGAACGCGATCTGACGTGGTCACCATCGGCAGAAGACGCGGGCTACGACCGCCAGCCGCCCGCGTCGCGCTACGCGTACCGCCTCGACGCGTCACTTGAAGCCGCCGACGGTCAACAGCTCGGCTACCCGTTCGTCGACATTGTCGAGACGTGGCACGAACGCGCCTTCACGAGCTTCGGTGACGGGCACGGCGTCTGGGAAGTCGACGGCGGGCTCGTGCTGCCGTTCTCGTCGCGCAACTACACCGACGTGACGCAATGGCTCGCGCGACTGCCGGTTGCCGAGCTCGTGCCCCGGATGCTCGCGCTCGAACGGAGCGACTTCCGCGACCTGCCGCCGGGCCCCGGGACACACCGGCAACTGCCGGTCACGGCCGACGCCATCCAGGCGCACGGACTCGATCTGTCCGGGGTCCTGCCCGACGGGCGCGGTCTCGTCTGGGCGGGACTGCGCCCCGGTACACCCATCCCCCGCGCGGCGCACGCGGTGCCGCCCGAACGCGCCGATCGCTCGACGATCGTGCAGGTCACCAACCTGGGCATCACCGTCAAGGACAGCCCGCAGTCGACGCTCGTCTTCGTCACGCGACTCGACACCGGTGACCCGGTCGACGGCGCGACGGTCTCGATTCTCGACACCCGCAACCAGCAGGTGTGGCGCGGCACGACCGGCCGCGACGGCGTCGCCGTGGCGCCGGCCCTGCCCTTGCGCACACCCGACCGCTGGTGGGAGCTTTCGTTCGTCGTCACGGCCGAGAAGGACGGCGATCTCGCCTACGTCGGCTCGAACTGGAACGAGGGCATCCTGCCCTGGGATTTCGGCCATCCCTTCGAGCTGTGGGAGTCGACCGATATCCTGCGCGGCTCGGTCTTTACCGACCGCGGCGTCTATCGACCGGGCGAGACCGTACACGTCAAGGCCATCGTCCGCCTCGATACGCCGCAGGGGATCCGGCTGCTGCCCGAAGGTTCGCCCATCAGCGTGCGCGTGACCGACAGCCGCGGACGCGACGTCGACCGTCGCACGGTGCAGGTGAACCGCTGGAGCAGCGCCGAGTGGACGTGGACGGTCCCGGCCGATGCGAGCCTCGGCGATCACGTCGTCCGCCTCGCACTGCCCGGCGCCGACGAGCCCGACGCCAATGCCGGCACAGCGGCCCGCGCGCCGGCCGAGGCGGCGTGGCTCAAGCAGATCAGTGGGACGTTCCTCGTAGCCGCCTATCGGCGTCCCGACTTCCGCGTGACGGCCACGCTGTCCTCACCGGCGGAAGTCTCCGGCGCCACGCTCACCGGCCGCATCGAGGCCAGCTACCTGTTTGGCGCCCCGCTCGGCGAGCGTCCGGTGCGCTGGTCGATCCGGCGCGAGCCGGTCACCGCCATCCCGCCGGCGATCCTCGACCGCTTCAGTGACGATCAGTGGGCGTTCGGCTATTACGCCTCCTCGCGCATCGGCGCCGAGCGCGTCGCGGGTGCCGACGCGATGCTCGACCCGTCGGGCACCATCACCGTCCAGGTGTCGACGCCGCGCGACGTCGACGGCGCGTGGCGCTACACGCTGGAGGGCGACGTCGAGGACGTTTCGCGCCAGCACATCGCCGACCGCACCGCAGTGACGGTCCATCCGGCCCCCTGGTATGTCGGACTGCGGCGGCCGGCCTACTTCACGGACGTGGCGACGGGCGCCGACACGGAGATCGTCGCCGTCGGGCTCGACGGAACGATCGCCCCTGGCGTGCCCGTCACCGTCGAGCTGACCCGCATCCAGTGGAACTCGGTGCGCCGGGCCGAAGGCGGCGGGTTCTACACGTGGGAGACCGAAGAAGTCCGCACGCCGGCCGGACGGTGGACGATCACGACCGCCGACACCCCGGTACCGCTCCACGTCCCCGTGGGCGAAGGCGGGTCGTACATCCTTTCGGCCGTCGCCACCGACGCCGAGGGACGCCGGACGCGCACCGAGACACACTTCTACGCGCTCGGCCGCGGCTACACGGCGTGGCAGCGTTTCGATCACAACCGCATCACGCTCGAGCCGGAACGGCAGACCTGGCGGCCGGGCGAGACGGCGCGCGTGATGATCCAGTCGCCATGGGAAACTGCCACCGCGCTGCTGACGATCGAACGCGAGGGCGTCCGCCGGTACGAGCGCTTCACGCTGACGTCGACGCAGCACACGGTCGAGATTCCGCTCACGGTCGACGACATCCCCAACGTGTTCGTCTCGGTCCTGCTCATCCGCGGGCGCACGTCGGACGATCCCGGCGCCGACGGGAGCGACCCCGGACGTCCAGCTTTCCGTCTCGGGTACACCGAGCTCATCGTCGACGATGCGACCCGCGCGCTCGATGTCGATGTCGAAGCCGATCGCGAGGAGTACCGACCGAACAATACCGCGCGCGTGCGCCTGTCGGTCCGCGATGCCGAAGGGCGTCCCGCGCGCGCCGAGGTCACGCTGTGGGCCGTCGACGAGGGTGTGCTCTCGCTCACCGGCTACGTGCCTCCCGACATCCGCAGCGCGGTCTACCAGCGCAAGGCCCTGCAGGTGATGACCGGCGACAGTCGCCAGCGCATCGTCAGCCGGCGCGTGCTGACACCGAAGGGCGCCGACGAAGGCGGTGGCGGCGGGTTCGAACAGGGTCTCGACGGCGAGCGGCGCGACTTCCGGCCCCTCGCCTTCTGGCTGGGATCGATCGAGACCGATGCGACGGGCACGGCTGAACGGGAGGTGACATTGCCCGACGCACTCACGACCTACCGCATCCTGGCCGTTGCGGCCGACACGGCGTCGCGCTTCGGCTCGGCCGCCGCCGACATCCGCGTCGCGACCCCTGTCGCGGTGCTCACTGCGCTGCCGCGCTTCCTCACCGTCGGCGATCGGGGTGAGCTCGGTGCGACCGTCACGAGCACGCTCACACGCAGCCGCCGGGCCACGGTCCGCATTCGAAGCCTGGACCCGACGCTCCTGGCCGTCGATGAATCGACGGCGATCGATCTCGCGCCGGGCCGCACGGCTGCCGTGCGCGTCCCGGCAACGGCGCAGGCGGCAGGCACGGCGCGCGTCCGGATCGAAGTGCGCGCCGGCAGCGAGCGCGATGCGCTCGAGATGACGCTGCCGATCGTCGAACGGACGGCCGTGGCGACCGTGGCTGCAGCGGGAGAGGTTGTCGACACGGCCAGCGAACGTCTGGTGCTGCCGGTCGGCGTCCGGCCGGATCGAGGCGGACTGACGGTCGAACTGTCGGCCTCGGCCCTCATCGGACTCCGCGAGAGCGCACGCTACCTGATCGAGTACCCGCACGGCTGCGGCGAGCAGCAGGCATCGGCGGCGCTGGCCCTCGCGCTGGCCGCGCGACTGGGCGGAGCCTTCCGGCCCGAGGGGCTCGATCCGGCCGTCGTTTCCCAGCGTGCGGCGGCGGCGCTGGCCGGCCTGTCCCGCTATCAGTGCCCGAACGGCGGGTTCGCCCTGTGGGCCGGAGCGTGCAGCACCGTGAGCGCGTACCTGAGTGCCTACGTGCTTCACGTGCTGAAAACGACTGCAGGCGCCGGCTTCGAGCCGGACGCCGCCGTCGTCACGCGCGCGCTCGACTATCTCGAAGCCGAGCTGCGCCAGTCGCAGAAACCCGCGCAGGTGCAGTGGGAGCCGGTGTGGGCGGCGACGCACGCGTTCGCGGTGAAGGTCCTTGCCGAACACGGCCGGAACCAGGACTCGAACATCACGCGCCTGCTCGGTGTCGTCGATCGGCTCCCGATCTTCGCGCTGTCCTACCTGGCCGACGCGCTCGCCGCTTCGAACCTCCGCAGCGTCCGCTACGACGACGTGATCCGACGGATCACCAACGCCGTGCGCGTCGAGGGCGCGACAGCCCGGGTCGACGATCTGGCCGACGACGCCCTCGGGTGGATCTGGCACAGCGACGAGCGCACGGCCGCCATCGTGCTCGAAGGCTTCCTGCGCCGCGGCGACAACGTGCCGTTCACCGCGGCACTCGCGCGGGGACTGCTCGACGCGCGCGAGAACGGCCGCTGGACGAACACGCAGGACAATGCCATGTCGCTGCACGCGCTGACGACCTACTACCAGCGTGTCGAACCCGATGCGCCCGGCGTTGGCGCAACCGTCGAGCTCGGCGGGCGAACGATCGGGACCGCGACGTTCACCGAACGCACCGACGGACCGGAGCGCATCGAGCTGGCGATGCCCGACCTGCTCAGGCACACGACGGCCGGTGCGGAAACCGCTCTGACCGTCGCGCGCAGCGGGACCGGCCCGCTCTACTACGTCAGCCGCCTGCGCTACGTGCCGACCGGCGTCACCGGTGCGGCAGCGAACGGCATCCGGGTCGAACGGCGATACGAACCGTTCGTCGAGGACGGCACGGCGCCACCGGCCGAGCGCTTCGCCGCTGGCGACCTGGTCCGGGTGACGATCGTGGTCGACGTCCCGCAGGAACGCCGCTACGTCGCCATCACCGATCCGCTGCCGGCCGGCCTCGAGGCCGTCGACAGCTTCTTCCGCACGACGGCCGCCGACCTCGTGCGCGACGCGGAGCGGGTGACCGACGCGGGCGGATGGTGGTTCGAACGCGGCGGATTCGATCACGTCGAGCGGCACGACGACCGCGTCCAGCTCTTCGCCACGCGGCTGGCCGCCGGGCGTCACGAGTTCTCGTACGTGACCCGGGCCACGACCGCCGGCACGTTCGCGGCGGCGCCGGCAGAAGCCGAGGCGATGTACGCACCTGAGATCAACGGCCGCACGGCGCCGGTCACGATCGTCATCGAATGAACTTCGCGCGGCGACGCATCGGGCTTGCTGCCGGCCTCGTCGTGCTGGCCGGACTGGCCTGCGTGCGGCTGGGTCCGCTGCCGGACGGTCTGCTCGACGGAGCGAGCCGCGTCTCCACACTCGTCACCGATCGGCATGGCGAGCCGCTGTACGAAATCCGCACGCCCGACGGACTTCGTGGCGACGTCATCGCCCCGACACGGATTCCGCCGCTCGTCGAACACGCCACGCTGGCCGCCGAGGACGTGCGCTTCCATCGGCATCCCGGCATCGACCTGCGCGCCATTGCCCGCGCCGCGTGGCGGAACGTGCGTGCCGGACGTATCGTCGAGGGCGGTTCGACGATCAGCCAGCAGGTGGTGAAGCTCCTGCTGGAACGTCGCTCGGGTCGTGCGGCATCGGGATGGACCGCGAAGCTGCGCGAGGCGGTACTCGCGCTTCGGCTCGAGCATCGTCTGTCGAAGCCGGAGATTCTCGCGCTCTACCTGAATCTTGCGCCGTACGGCAACCAGCTGCAGGGCATCGGCCGGGCGGCACAGGCCTATTTCGGCCGCCCCATCGACTCACTTACGCCGGCCGAAGCCGCCTTTCTGGCCGCGTTGCCGCAGCAGCCATCGCGCTTCAATCCCTGGCGCGATCCGTCGCGGGCGCTGCAGCGGCAGCAACGCGTGCTCGCCACGATGGCGGCGCGAGGATGGCTGCCCGTCGACGCGCTGGCTCAGGCGACGGCCGAGCAGCTCTCGCTCGCACGGCCGACAGCTGCATTCACGGCGCCGCACTTCGTCGAGCGCGTCCGCGACGAGATTGGCGACCGTCCCGTGCGGCACGTCAGGACGACGCTCGATGCGGCGCTGCAGCGCACGGTGCAGGGAATCATCGAGGCTCACCGCACCGAGCTCACCCGTCACCACGCGCACAACGTGGCCGTCGTCGTCCTGCACAACGCCACCGGTGAGTGGCTGGCGTGGGAAGGGTCGGGCGACTACTTCGATCAGGAGCACGGGGGTGCCATCGACGGGGCCATCACACCGCGGCAGCCCGGATCCGCGATCAAGCCGTTCACGTACGCCGTCGCGTTCGAGCGCGGCTTCCACCCCGCCTCGGTGCTCCCCGACGTCCCGGCGCAGTTTCTGACGGCGGTCGACGGCGTCACCTACAGCCCGCGCAACTATGACGGCCGTTATCGCGGGCCGATGCTCGCGCGCGCGGCACTGGCCGGATCGGAGAACGTCCCGGCCGTCGCCCTGGCGGCCCGCGTGGGTGTCCCGCCAATCGCGCGGCTGCTCCGGCGCGCCGGACTGACGACGCTCGAACGGAACGCGGCGCACTACGGTCTGGGGCTCACCCTCGGCAATGCCGAAGTGCGCCTCGACGAGCTCACGGCAGCCTACGCGATGTTCGCGCGCGGCGGCGACCATATCGCGCCGCGACGCATCCTCGATGTCGACGGCGCGGCAGTTCCGATGCCGGCTGTCGAACGCATCGTCTCGGCACGCACGGCGTTCTGGATCGCCGACGTGCTGTCGGATACCGACGCGCGGGCATTCGCGTTCGGACGCGGCGGACGGCTCGACTTCCCGTTTCCCGTCGCGGCCAAGACCGGGACGTCCCAGGCGTACGTCGACAACTGGGTGATCGGGTTCACCCCCGAGGTGACCGTGGGCGTCTGGGTGGGCAACTTCGATCGGACGCCGCTGCGCGGCTCGACGGGCATCACCGGGGCCGGGCCGATCTTCCAGGCGGTGATGCTGGCCGCCGTCGAGCGCGTGCGCGGCGCGGCCTTCGCGGGCACCGAACGGACGGTCCTGCCGCCAACGCCTGATGTCGAGCGCCGGGAAGTCTGTGCGCTGTCGGGCATGCGCGCAGGCGACGCGTGCCCGACGCGCAGCCTCGAATGGCTCCCGCGGGAACACGACGAGACCACATGTACGTGGCATCACACGAGCGACCGCGGCCTCGTGACGATCTGGCCCGACGAATACCGGGAGTGGGCGCGCCGCGAGGGGCTCGTGCGCCCCGACGCGCAGTCCGTCGCACGCCATCCGTCGGGCGATGCGGAGCGAACTCGCGCCGAGCATGCCCCCGGCAATCGGGCGAACGTTTCCGGGTCGACGCTCACCATTACCCGGCCGCTCGCCGGTTCGGTGTTCCTGATCGATCCGACGCTGCGACCGGAGTTTCAGGCCCTGACGCTCGCGGCCACAGGCGGCGAGGAGCCGCTGTCGTGGACGGTCGACGGGGTGCCCGTCGCCGGCGATCCTCCGCGCTGGCCGCTCGTCCGGGGGCGCCACGAGATCGTCGTCCGTGACGCCCGTGGACGAACTGAGTCAATACATATAGAAGTGAGATAACAGGACCGCAGCCATGCGCCGTCACGTGCGGGGTGCACCCCGCACCGGGCGGCTAGCTTCGCCGACCCGCCGCTACGACGAGGACGAGGCCTGCGACCAGGCTGATACCGCTCGCCACCGGCGTCATCGGGATCCCTTCGCGCTTTTCGGCCTGGATCTCGAGCGGACCGGCATCGAGGACCGTCTCGTCCCGTGTCCAGGAAACGCCGCCCCAGATGAAGCCGATAAGTCCGAGGACGATCAGCAGAATGCCAAGAATCTTCACGTGAGTCTCCTCCCGGCGCGGGCGCCGTCGTACAACCGGCCGGCACTCTGCCTGCTGGGGCTCCGCAGCCGTATGGCGATCACTGCAAGCTGCGGGCCGACCACGGAGCGCCCCGCACACCCGTCAGACCGGGTGCCGGAGGAGATCCGAGCGCCGCGTCGCTCAGCGCCCGGCTGCTCATTGTGAGGAGCGCAGCGGCCACCCGCCGGCCGTCACGGGCTGACGGCACGGGCCCGACAGAGGCCGGCGGGGCCGCTCAGTGTCAACGCCAGCGGAAGATTCGCAGCGCCACCGCGAAGCAGCTCACCGTCCACGCGCCGAGGATGGCCAGCTCCGTACCGACGCCCGTGAGCGGCACCCCCTGCAGCATGCTGCTGCGCAGCGCATCGATCAGGGCCGACAGGGGCAGAATCGCGATGAAGGGCTGCATCGCGTCGGGGAAGCGTTCGGCCGAGAAGAAGACGCCCGAGAGCACCCACATCGGCAGCATCACGAAGTTCATCAGACCGGACACCGCCTCGATCGTCTTCGCCCGCGACGCGATCAGCAGCCCGATCGCCGCGAACGCCAGAGAGCCGACGACGCTGATGACGACGAGGTCGACCATGCCGCCGCGCACCGGGACGCCGAACGCCAGAGCGCCGAAAACGACCGGCACGCCGACCTCGACCGGCAGCAGCAGCATCCGCCAGGCCAGAAACGATCCGAGGAAGAGGTGCCGCGGCATCGGCGTGGCAATGATCCGCTTCATCAGCTTGCGGCGGCGCGCGTCGACGATCGCGAAGCCGAGCCCCCAGATCGCGTTGCCCATGATGCCCATGCCGACGAGACCGGGAATCAGAAAGTCGATGTAGCGCGATCCCGTCTCGCGCCAGAGGTCGTCGCGAACGCTCACCGGATCGACGCGTCCGGCAGCCACCTGCAGAGCCTCGTTCACCGCCATCCTTGCGGCGCGTGCCTCGGGATTGCTCTCGTCGTAGCGGAAGACGACCTCGCCGTGTGCGTCGCGCTCAACGACGAGCAGGACGCGGCCGGCACGCAGCGCATCGAGCGCCGCGCCGGTGTCGAGCACCTCCGGCGCGAGCGCACCCTGCCCGTCCATCGCCCGGGCGAGCTCGGCCGACGTCACGGCCACGTTCACGGGCCCGGTGCTGCCGCCGCGGAAGGCCACCCCGAGGCCCGTCGCCAGCAGGATCGGGAAGATGAGCGCCCAGAAGACCGCCTCCGGCTCGCGGACGAACTCACGGAATCGCAGCAGGGTCAGCTGCACGAGCGGATGCCGGGCCAACGGGCTATTCATCGCGGAGGTGTCTCCCGGTCAGCGACACGAACACGTCCTCGAGCGTGGCCGAGTGGGTCGTGAGCGACGTCAGGCGCAGTCCCTGCCGGTCGACCTCGGCCAGCAGCGCCGGCACGCAGGTGTGCAGCTCGGTCACCTGCAGTTCGACCCGATCCGCCGCGGTCCGCACGGCCTTGACACCGGAAATCGCCTCGAGCGGCGCCAGCGCCACGGGTCGATCTGTCGCGAAGGCGACGACGTGCTCGACGCCGATCGACGCAATCAGCTCGCGCGGTGTTCCGTGCGCGATGATGCGCCCGTGGTCCATGATGGCCACCCGCTCGCACAGCTGCTGCGCCTCGTCCATGTAGTGCGTGGTCAGCAGAATCGTCCGGCCGTCGCGCTTGAACTGGTCGATGAGGTCCCAGAGCTGACGGCGCGCCTGCGGGTCGAGGCCCGTCGTCGGCTCGTCGAGAAAAAGCAGCGCCGGATCGCCCACGAGCGCGCAGGCGAGCGCGAGACGCTGCTTCTGCCCGCCCGAAAGCCCGCCGACGCGCGCGTTGCGCTTCTCCTCGAGCTGGACGAGCGCGAGCGCCTCGGCCGCCGACGGTCCCTGACGGAAGAAGCTGCGGAACAGCTCGAGCGTCTCGAGGACGGTGAGCTTCTCGGCCAGCTGGGTCTCCTGCAGCTGGATGCCGAGCCGCTGGCGCAGCTCGGCCGCGTGCGTCTCCCATCGCAGACCGAGCACTTCGACCACGCCGGAATCGGCCGGCGTAAGGCCTTCGCAGATTTCAATGGTGGTGGTCTTCCCTGCGCCGTTCGGGCCGAGCAGGCCGAAGCATTCGCCGGGCCGGACCTCGAAATCGATTCCGTTGACGGCGTGCACGTCCTGGAACGCCTTGCGCAGGCCCTGCACCCGCAAGGCGGGTGTCGACGAAGCCCGGGACATTCCCTCAGTATCGCGGCAGGCCCGACCGCCGGTCAAAGGGACGGGCGGACCGCCCGGCAGACCGACAGTAGAATGGGCCGGCGACCGGTCCGGATCGTTTCACGCATGCTGAGACTTCTCGCCGTACTCGTTGTCGTGATCGCGCCGATCACCCTGCGCGCCGACACCCCCGCGCGCTGGCGGCTCGTCGAGCTCTGGCGCTCTGGCGGCGACCCGGCGCGCCAGATCACGTTCGACGACGCGATCGACATGAAGCGTGCGGCCAACGGGCAGCTGCTGGTTCTGGTCGACGGCGCCCGTCCGCAGCTCGTGATCATCGACAACACCGGACACCCCGCCAGGGGCGTCGGCAGCGGTGCTGTCCGCTTCGACCGTCCCAACGGACTCGTCCAGTTCGCCGACGGCCGCATCGTTGTCAACGAGCCGATCGTGGGCCGGCTGACCGAGCTCACCGAGCGCGGCGACTTCGTCAGGTATGTGCCCTACGAGGCCTGGGGCTACACCGAGCGATGGCTGGGGTTCGTGCACATCGACGGCGGACTGTACGAGCCCGTCGTGCAGGACGGCCGGCTCGTCTGGCGCCGCTGGGCGGAGGACCTGTCGACCTTCGACCTGCTGCCCGCCGGCGCCTGCGATCCCGGCATGGTGCGCGCCTCGCCCGCCGCGGTCTACGAGTTCAGCTCACCACACGGCACGACCGCCATTCCCGTGCCGTTCGCGCAACCGGCCGTGTCAATTGTGCGCGCGCCCGACGGCAGCACGTGGACGGGCATCGGCCCCGACTACCGCCGGATCGTGCACACGCCCTGGCAGAGCTGCGACGACGATGCGGCGATCGAGCTTCCCGAGGATCCGGTGCCGGTCGCTCCGGAGGATCACGCGGAAGCCGTCGCGCGTGTACGCCAGGCGGCCTTCGGCATCGCGGCGGCCGATCCCGACCTGAGCCGGATTCCCGACGTCCACCCGCCGTTCCGCGCCCTCTATCTCGACCGGCAGCTGAGGCTCTGGATCGATCGCGCAGTGAGCCCGACGTCGCGCCTCTTCGACGTCTACGGACCCGACGGGCGCCCGGTCGCCACCGTGCCCATGACGCTGCCCATCGACGTCGAGAAGCCCGTCGTCTTCGGCGACAGCGAAATCGCGTTCTTCACGACGGGCGATGACGGCTGGGTCTGGCTCGTCGCCATGCGTATCCAGGTCGATTGAGCGGCCCGCGCGGGCACGCCGGTTCTCTACTTCAGCTTCGCGAACGCGGCGGCCATCGCCGTCGATGGAGCCCGGCGCCTGTCGTTCCCGTGCGGCGCACGCCGCCCGTCCTTCGTCGCCCGGGCGTCCGATGGCGCCGCCGCGGGCGCCTCGCGGAGGCGCATCGAAAGTGCGATTCGCCGGCGCTTGACGTCGACGTCGAGCACCCGCACCTTCACGATCTGCCCGGCCCGGACGACCTCGCGCGGATCCTTCACGAAGCGATCGGCCAGCTGGGACACGTGCACCAGTCCGTCCTGGTGCACGCCGATGTCGACGAATGCGCCGAAGTTCGCCACGTTGGTCACCACGCCCTCGAGCAGCATGCCGGCCTTCAGGTCAGCCAGCTCGCGGACCGTGTCGTCGAACGCGGCCATCCTGAACTCGGGTCGCGGATCGCGCCCGGGTTTTTCGAGCTCGCGCAGGATATCGCGCACGGTCGGCTCACCGAACTGCTCGTCGACGAAGTCGCGCGGGTTGAGGCTGCGCAGCAGATCGCTGCGCCCGATAATGTGGCGCAGTCCGACGCCGGTCGCCCGGGCGATCCTCTCCACGACGGGATACGCCTCGGGGTGGACGGCCGAAGCATCGAGCGGATTGTCGCCGTTCATAATCCGCAGGAAGCCGGCCGCCTGCTGGAACGTCCGTTCGCCGATGCGCGGGACGTTCAGCAGCGTCTGCCGGCTGCGGAACGGCCCGTGCTCGTTGCGGTAGGCGACGATGTTGGCGGCGAGTGACTCCGACAGGCCCGAAATGCGGGCCAGCAGCGGTGCGGACGCCGTGTTGACGTCGGCGCCGACGGCGTTCACGCAGTCTTCGACCACTGCATCGAGCGCCCGCGCCAGCTGCACCTGGCTGACGTCGTGCTGGTACTGGCCGACGCCGATCGCCTTCGGCTCGATGCGCACGAGCTCGGCAAGCGGATCCTGCAGGCGCCGTGCGATCGAGATGGCTCCGCGCAGCGAGACGTCGATGTCGGGAAACTCCCGCGACGCCAGCTCCGACGCCGAATAGACCGACGCGCCGGCCTCCGACACCACGACCTTCGTCAGCTTCGCCTCGGGATGTCGCGCGATCAGATCGGCGACGAGTCGATCGGTCTCCCGCGACGCCGTGCCGTTGCCGATGGCGATCAGCTCCACGCCGTGCTTCGACGCGAGCGCGGCGAGCACCCGGATCGAACCGTCCCAGTCGTTGCGCGGCTCGTGCGGGTAGATCGTCGCCGTTTCGAGCAGCCGCCCCGTGCCGTCGACGACGGCCACCTTGACCCCGGTCCTGATGCCCGGATCGAGCCCCATCGTCACGCGCGGCCCCGCCGGGGCGGCAAGCAGCAGGTCCTTCAGGTTCCGGGCGAACACGCGAATCGCCTCGGTCTCGGCCGCTTCGCGGACCCGTGTCTCGATATCGATCTCGAGGTGGATGGCCAGCTTGTAGCGCCAGGCCTGCCGGACCGTTTCGGCCAGCCATGCCGCCGCCGGCCGGCCATCGGCCGCAATGCCCGCGTGTCGCGCGATGCGGCGCTCGGGCTCACTCGGGCCCGTTGCGCCCTCCGGTTCCGGGATGGCGATCGACAGTCGGAGCACGCCTTCGTTCCGCCCGCGCAGCAGCGCCAGCGCGCGGTGTGACGGCACGCTCCTGACCGGCTCGGACGCGTCGAAGTAGTCGGCGAACTTGGCGCCCTCTTCCTCCTTGCCGGCAATCACCGTCGAGCGCCAGAGGCCGCGCTCCCACATCAGCTCGCGCAGCTCGCCGACGAGCTCGGCATCTTCGGCCCATCGCTCGATGAGGATGGCGCGCGCGCCGTCGAGGACCGCCGCAACGGTACCGAATCCCTTCGACTCGTCGACGAACGACTGCGCCGCCGTCTCCGGATCGGCCGCCGGATCGGTCAGCAGCTGCAGGGCGAGCGGCTCGAGACCGGCTTCCCGCGCAATCTGTCCCTTCGTGCGCCGCTTCGGCTTGTACGGCAGGTAAAGGTCTTCGAGCCGCGCCTTCGTGTCGGCAGCCTCGATCTGCGCGCGCAGCTCGTCGGTCAGCCTGCCCTGGCTCTCGATGCTCTCGAGGATCGTCGCACGCCGCTCCTCCAGCTCGCGCAGGTAGCGCAGCCGTTCTTCGAGCGTCCGCAGCTGCGCGTCGTCGAGGCCACCCGTCACTTCCTTCCGGTAGCGGGCGATGAACGGGACGGTCGCCTTGTCGTCGAGAAGCCTGACGGCCGCCTCGACCTGGTGGACCTGGACGGCAAGCTCGGTTGCAATGCGCTGGGCGATGGATACGGTCATGAGTGAATCAGAACTCCACGCGGACTCCGAGCCGCAGCGTCCTCGGCGGCTGCAGGATCGTCGAGCGCCGGAAGCCCGGACCGGTCCAGACGTCCTCCTCGACCTCGTTTGCGTGATTGGTCAGGTTGAAGATGTCGAGCCGGACCGACGCGCGCCGGCCGTGGCCCCACGTGACGCCCTTCTCGATGCGGGCGTCGACAGTCGCCGTGTACGTGAAGCGCGTCCGGCCCATGGCGTAGGCATGGATGATTTCGGGCCGCATGCCCGGCACCGCGGCGAAGCGCGTGAACGGCTGGCCGTCCTGATAGCGCACGACGGCGGCAAGGCGCACGTCGCCTGGTGCCCGGTACGCGGTCGTCCACTTCCCCACGTACGCACGATCGAAGAACAGCCGGCCCTCGGGATCCTTCAGCGCGTTCGGGTTCCAGTAGCGATCGCCCAGTACGAACGGATCGTTCTCGAGCGCACGGAACCCCTGGGCGCCGCCCAGCCCCACGGTGCGATACGCCGTCGCGCCGAAGAGCATCAGCCAGCGGGGTGAGCGAATCTCGTAGGTGAGTTCGATCCCGTCGTGGCGGACGGGTCCGGCGGCGTCGGGATTGGTCAACAGCAGCTGATCACGCCCGTACCCCGACGGCAGCCGCTCGTAGATCGGCAGCAGCTGGTCATCATGCGGGCTCCCTTCGTCGGCGCCGATGTCGTCAATCGTGAACATCCGCCAGTCGGCATCCGTCAGCCCGACATTGAGCACGCCCGGCAGGTCGGTCTGACGACGGATCACGATGGCCCCGCGCAGCGTCGAGTACGGTGTCAGCCGCACCTCGGCGCCCGTCGTCCATTCGGTAGAGCGCGACGCGCGCAGATCGGGATCGATCGACGCCACCGTCGGACCGTAACCCGCCCGCGCAACGAGTGGCCCTGTTTCGCCCGGATCGTAGCGGAAGTTCGGGATGCGCTCGGTCCAGCCGTAGACGTTCCAGGTGACTTCGCCGGGATCGCCGAACGCCAGGTATTCCAGTGGCCGTCCGAAGGCGTAGCTCCCCACGCCACCGAAGAGCGACAGCGCCCGGTAGTGCCAGCGGAGCGCCAGACGCGGCGACACGGTATTCCAGCGGATGCGGGTCTCGCTGCCGGCGGTCGACCCGCGCGTCAGGTCGGCGCGCACGCCGAGGTCCACCGTGAACGAAGCCCCCGCGCTGATGCGATCGGCGACGTACAGCCCGGTCTCGTGCAGCTGCCGGCTCGAAGCGACATCAATCGGCTCGGGGACCCAGATCCGCGCCACCTGGCGCTGTACCGTCTCGGCCACCGTCGGCAGCGCGAGCGTCTCACGCGTTGCCGTCGTCCTGCGGAACGACAGTCCGGCGCGCACTTCGTGCAGGAGGCCGCCCGTGCGCACGGGACGGCCGTGCCAGTCGCCGCGGGCGTCGACCTGCAGGTGCACGAGGTCGGCCGGCGGCCGCGGCACCATGCCGTCGAACACACGGTCGACGACGCCGCCGGCGACGCCGCTCGACAGCTCGGGCCGCCAGGCGCCGCGCTGCAGCGACAGCGTGAACGAGCGCAGGCTTCCGGCCGGCGACGTACCGCTCCAGCCGACGAGCGCGCGGCCGAAGCGGCCCTGCTCGGAAACGTTCCGATCGGCCAGCTGGCGGCGGTCGTCGAACGGATAGTCGGCGACCTCGAATCCCCCCAGCACGCGCAGATGCTGTCGCGGCGCCGGCGAGCCGTCGTAGCGACCGGCAACGGTCCGCGTATGCGACGACAGCACCGGCGGCTGATCCCGCTCGAGAAACGTGGCCCGCGCGAAGCCGGCCGACAGGAACAGGCCGGCGTCACGACCGCCGATCGGTCCTCCGCCAGACAGCGACGCCCCGCGCCAGTCCTCGATTCGTTCAACGGCCGGCACGCCGCCTTCCGCGTTGTTGCCCACCATCCCCGGCGTGGTCACCGACGCATCGAACGCGCCCGCCCAGCGTCGGCCGGCGCGCTTCGGAACGAGCTCGATGAGCACGCCGGGCGTCTCGACCTCGGCGGCCGCAAGCCCCGACGCCACCCCCACGGCTTCGACCGCATGCATGTCGACCACGAGGGGCAGCCGTCCGGAAGGCGTCGGCGAGCGAACGGGAATGCCGTCGAAGGCCACGCCGGTCGCAGCCCACGACTCGCCGCGCGTCGACACGAGCGCCGACCGGCCCAGCCCGAGCCCGCCCGTGCTCATCCGGTCCGCAATCACGAACGGCGCGGCGATCTCGACGAGCGTCCAGGCGTCGTCGGCCGTCGGCAGGTCGCGCAGGGCGCGCCGGTCGAACAGTGCGCCTTCTGTCGACTGGTACGACGGGCCGGCGGCAAGGGTCGGCAGGGCCGTGGTGTCCGACCCGGCGGGCAGCGTCACGACGAGCACCGAGGTCCGCCCGGTATCGACCCGCACGCGAAGCCTGGCGCTGCGGCCGTCGCCCACCGACACGACGACGTCGTAGTCGCCCGGCGGCAGCGTTCCGACCGCGGGCGCCCCGCCATCGGCCGCGATCGGCCACTCGTAGCTCGGACCGCCATCGACCGCGACGGCGCTGAGCGTGGCGGCCGTCGTGGGCGCCTCAGCGGCTGTCACGACGACACGGAGCGACGGCTCAGCCGCGGCATCCGCCGCTGCAGCGGCGAAGACCAGCCAGAAACACAGGAGCGCCGCAGGCAGGCGCGGGCGGAACGAGGAGGTGCGCACCGGCTACAGGGTACGACGTATCAGTCGCGGTAGTTGCCGAACGAGAGCTCGACGTCGAAGTCCTCGGCGCGCAGCAGCGCAATGGCCCTCTGCAGCTCGTCCTTCGACGGCGACGACACGCGCAGCTCGTCGCCCTGGATGGTGGCCTGGACCTTCTTCAGCTTCTGGTCCTTGAGGAACTTCACGATCTTCCTGGCCGACTCGGACGGAATGCCCTGCTGGAGCGTGACGACGCGCTTGACCATGCCGCCGGCGATCGTCTGGGGATCGCCCGGCTTGAGGTTGCGGAGCGGCACGCCGCGCCTGACGAGGCGCGTCTGCAGCAGGTCCCACATCGCGTCCAGCTTGAACGTGTCTTCGGCGACCAGCTCGACGACGTTCTCGGCCTTCCGGAGCTCGATCGACGCTTTCGATCCCTTGAAGTCGTACCGCTGTCCCAGCTCCTTGCGGGCCTGGTTCACCGCGTTGTCGACTTCCTGCAGATCGACCTTCGAGGAGACGTCAAACGACGGCATTCGTACTCCACTCTCCCTTTCGTCCGTCGGCCGCCGACGTGGCACCCGCCCGGACCTGTGCTGCCGCACGCGCGTCCATCCACGCCCAGACCACGACGATCCAGAGCAGGTTCGAAACGAGCAGGTGCGCCATCTGCAGCCAGAGGGGCGCGAGCAGCAGGAGGTTGACCGCACCGAGCAGCAGCTGACCGACGAGCACGGCGACGAGCAGGCGGCTCGTCGACGTGGCCATGTGGCCTCGCGTCACGAGGCCGAACAGCCAGCCGGCCGTCAGCACGGCCACCACAGGGTGCCAGATCCGCAGCCGGATCAGGAAGTGCGACGACGGGTCGAGGTCGGCGCGAAGGCCGGCCCGGAGCGACTCAGAGGGGAACAGCGTGTCACCCAGGGCCACGATGGCGCCGGTGGCCGCCACCGCCAGCAGGGCGATCAACGCGACTGAAAGCGCCCGGGCTTCCGTGCCGAACATCGGCTGCAGGCGGAGGCCGTCGCACGTCCGGGTCGCCCACCAGATGGTGACAACGATCGCGCCCACGAGCAGCAGCGTGTTGATCAGGTGGCCGCCGACGTACAGCGCGCGCGCGAGCGACGCGTTGTCCTCGACGAGCCCGAGCAGCACGATCCCGGCGCCGATGAGCGCCTCGATGATCATGAACACGAAGCAGATGCGCGCCCAGCGGCGCACCTGGTGACCGACGGGGTACCAGCGCCGCGCGAGCAGCAGCAGCGCCAGCGCGAGCAGCATGACGCCGCCGCTCGTCAGGCGATGCACGTACTCGATGACTGTTGCCGTGGCCGGATCGAGCGGAACCACGTCGCCGTTGCAGAGCGGCCAGTGGCTGCCGCAGCCGGCGCCCGAACCGGTCGCGCGCACGACGGCGCCCCAGATGATGACCAGAATCGTCACGCCCAGGGTGACCCAGGCCCAGGTCAGGAACGTGCGGCGCGTCGTCGGTACGCGCGCCGGCGCGCCGTCGAGCGCTGCAGTGCGATTCACGACCGTTCTCCTTCCAGCTGTCCGGTGAACGGGTCGGCGCCGATCGTGCCGACCAGCTCATCGAGATACTCGGGCGCACAGACGCGCGCCAGCCCGGCCCCGGCGCGGTCGCCGCCGACGGCGGCGACGTGGCGCCGCCACAGCGCGATGTCGCGCTGCTGCTTGACGCGCAGCCGCTCGCGATACCAGTCGCTGTCGAGCAGCGCCTCGCGCGTGAACATCCGGCGGATCTCCGGATCGTGCACGTCGCGTCCCTCGCAGTGGCCGTGCGCCATGATGTGCAGCAGCGCGCGCAGCGGCGGGCAGGCGGCCTCGACGCTGCCGTCCTCGAAGTA
>QGVF01000019.1 GCA_003242705.1 Acidobacteriota bacterium | reverse complement strand
GCCGGCTCGTCGACGACCACCTGCCGGTCGTCCTCGAAGTTGAAGGTCGGCGGCGGCGAGGGAATCGTCCACTCGAGCCCCTTCACACCCCACGGGTTGGCCGGCGCCAGCTTCCCCTTGAACAGCGAGTAGGTCAGGTAGAAGGCCGGCAGCGCGTAGCCAAGCGCCAGGATGCTCGCCCCGGCCGACGACAGGACGTTGAGCGCCTGCCACTCGTCCGGGTACGAGTGGTACCGCCGGGGCATCCCCATGTAGCCCAGCAGGAACTGCGGGAAGAACGTCAGGTTGAAGCCGACGAAGACCAGGATGGCCGACGCCTTCGAGAGCGAGTCATTGAAGATCCGCCCGGTCATCTTCGGCCACCAGTAGTGGAGGCCGCCCATGTAGGCCATGATGGCGCCGCCGACCATGATGTAGTGGAAGTGCGCCACGACGAAGTACGAGTCGGTCAGGTGCACGTTCAGGCCGGCCGTACCGAGGAACAGGCCCGTCAGGCCGCCGATGGCGAACAGCCCCATGAAGCCGATCACCCAGTAGGTCGGCGACTGCCAGCTGATGCTCCCCTTGTAGAGCGTCGCGGTCCAGTTGAACGTCTTGACCGCCGACGGGATGGCCACGAGCATCGTGATGATCGAGAACACCAGCCCGGCATAGAGCGACTGGCTGCTCACGAACATGTGGTGGCCCCAGACCAGGAAGCCGAGCACGGCAATGGCCAGGCTCGAAAAGGCCACGAAGCTGTAGCCGAAGACCGGCTTGCGCGCCATGCCGGCCACCAGCTCACTGATGACGCCCATGCCCGGCAGGATCATGATGTAGACCGCCGGGTGCGAGTAGAACCAGAACAGGTGCTGGAAGAGCACCGGGTCGCCGCCGCGCGCCGGGTCGAAGAAGCCGAGGCCGAACGCGCGCTCCGCGAAGACGAGCAGCACCGTGATCGCGATGACCGGCGTGCCCAGAATCATCACCAGGCTCGTGGCGTAGTTGGCCCAGACGAACAGCGGCAGGCGGAACCAGGTCAGCCCGGGCGCCCGCATCCGGTGCGTCGTCACGATGAAGTTGAGACCCGTCAGGATCGACGAGAACCCCGTGACGAAGATGCCGATGGCCGCGGTGCTCACGGCCGTGCGCGACGAGACCGAGCTGTACGGCGTGTAGAACGTCCAGCCCGTGTCGACGCCGCCGGCAACGATCGCTCCCAGCGTGATGAGCGCGCCGATGACGTACAGGTACCAGCTCAGCAGGTTGATCCGCGGGAACGCCAGGTCCTTGGTGCCCAGCATGATCGGCATCAGGAAGTTGCCGAGCGTCGCCGGAATCGACGGGACCAGGAAGAAGAAGATCATCACCACGCCGTGCAGCGTGAACAGCTTGTTGTAGAGGTCGGGCCCCCACAGGTCGCCGCGCGGCGTAATCAGCTCGAGCCTGATGGCAGCCGCGAACAGCCCCCCGAGCGCGAAGAAGATCGTGATGGAAATCAGGTACAGCATCGCGATCCGCTTGTGGTCCTTCGTGAGGAGCCACGAAGCGAGGCCGTGCGCTGCATCGAGATAGCTGTTGCGGTTCTGAGGCACGTAACTCATTGGCTTTCCCGCTACTGCGCCGGCGCCTGCGACGGCGTCAGCGACTTCACGTACGCGATCAGCTGCATGAGCTGCTCTTCACTGATCAGCCCCTGGAACGGCGGCATGACGGGCTGGTAGCCCTCGACCACCTTCGCCAGCGGCACCATGATCGACTCACGCAGATAGTTGTCGTCGGCAATCACGACGCGCCCGTCGGCGAGCCGGCGCTCCGACCCGTAGATGCCGGCCAGGTCCGGACCGATGGCGTTCGGCTGGCCGGTGTGACAGGTAATGCAGGCATTCTCGGCGAAGAGCTGCTCGCCCGCCTGCTCGGGCGGCACGGCCGGCCCTGCCGTGCCGCCGGCCAGCCAGGCTTCGTACTCGTGCGGCTCCATGACGATGACCTCGCCAATCATCTGCGAGTGCATGGTGCCGCAGTACTCCGCGCAGAACAGGTGATACGTGCCGGGCTTCGTCGCGTTGAACCACAGCGTCGTGAGCTTGCCCGGCACGACGTCCGTCCGGACGCGGAAGGCCGGAATCGCGTAGTCGTGGATCACGTCCTCCGAGCCGAGCGTCAGGCGGATGTTCCGGCCGGCCGGCACGTGCATCTGGTTGATCTCACGCGTGCCGTCGGGGTGCTGCACCTTCCACATCCACTGCTTGCCGACCACGTACATCTCGAGCGCGTCGACCGGCGGCCGCGAGATGCGGAAGTAGACGTCGGCGCCCCAGAAGAACATCACCAGGGCCAGCACCAGCGGCACGAACGTCCAGACGAGCTCGGCTGCCAGCGAGCCGTGAATGTCGGCGCCCACCTCGTCCGGGTGCCGGCGGCGGTACTTCACCGCGAAGATCACGACGAGCGCCGCGACGAGCACCACGAAGAAGGCGCTCACCGAGGTGATGAACAGGTATAGAAGATCGACCTCCCTCGCGATCGAGGAAGCGGAAGGAGGGAACAAGGGGAAATCCTGCATCTAGCGAACACCCGTTGCGGCCGACTTCGCCGCGTTCGCCCGCCGCTCGCGCCGCAGGCTCAACACAATGAACGTGCCCAGCGCGGCAATCGTGAGAATGCCGGCAATGCGCAGGGCATTGATCACCGCAAAGCCGTAGCGGCCCGTGGCCGGATCGTAGAGGTAACAGAACAGAATCGCCTGGTCGACGACCGTGCCGATGCCGCCCGACGAGGCGTCGATCAGCGCAAACCGCAGGTCGCGCGGCGCGAACTCGATCCCGAACAGATAGCGTGAGACACGCCCCTCGGGTGTGAGGATGGTCAGCACCGACGGATGCGCGTACTGGTCGATCTGCGCGTCGTACCGGTAGCGGAAGCCCACCGCGTCGGTGAGCGCCTCGATCGACTCCTGCCGGCCCGTCAGAAAGTGCACGCCTTCGGCGCCGCGCTCGCGGCCGTAGCGCGTGAGGAACGCATCGCGCCGCTCGGCCGCCATCTGCGGCGTCTCTCCCGGATCGAAGCTCACCACCAGCACGTCGAACTCGCGGCCGGCGTCGAACTCGAGCGGAATCATCGACGCCGCCGTCGCGCTGATCACCTGGCCGCAGAGCGCCGGACACTCGTAGTAGGCCAGCACGAGCGCCACGGGCCGCCCGTGGCCGAAGTAGTCGCCGAGCCGCACGTCACGCCCGGCGTGGTCGACGAACATCGCGTCGAGCGGCACCTGCGAGTCGAGCTTCGACTGGTCGACACCGACCTCGCGCAGCATGGGAATCTGCTCGGTCGCGGGCGAGCCCTGCGACGGCACCGACATCGGCCGGCTCGGCTGCGCCGCCACCGACACCACGCCCGCAGCCGCGAGCGCGAGGCCCGCAGCGCCGCCCCTGACGAACCGGCGGATCGAGGTGGTGTTCATGACGTGCTCCCTGGCTCCCTGAATGTGTTCGTGTCAGCGGGCCGCGCCCTCCGCCGCGGCCTCCGGCGACGGCGCCTGCTGCCGGACGGGCAGGCCGCGCTCGAGCACCAGCTCCTTCGCGCGCTCTATCGGCAGCCGGACGATGCCCAGCCCCTCGTCGATCCAGCCGTACTCCTGCTGCGCGCGCCGCTCCTCGGCAAGGAAGCGCTGCAGCACAGCCCGCTCGTCGACGAGCAGGCCCGGCGACAGCTCCCGGTCGGTCCCCGTCGAGATGCCGCCGTTGTCAATCGCCGGCCTGGCCGGCTCACCCGCCACGGCGGGCCGGGGCGCGTCGGTGCGCTCGGCGCGGGCCGAGTACCACTCGTAGAGCCCCCACACGACGAGCTGGGAGACGAGCACCGTGCCGGTCAGAATCACCACGAACCAGCCGAGCGCGCCGAAGTTGACGGCATCGTGCTCGACCGGATCGCCCGGGGTTGCGTGCGGCTTAGTGTCCGACATGAGCCATCGCTTCCTTGAAGTACGGGTCGCGCGCCGGCACGAGCGGCCGTCCCGCCAGGCTCCGCCAGAACAGCGGCAGCCAGAGGGCACCGATCGCGAGCACGAGCGCGAAATCGAGCCAGTGCAGCCCCGATCCCTCGTGGCGGAAGACCGGCCCGATCGTCCACACGAGGTCGACGACGCGCATCACCAGGATGACGGTCGCCACCCAGCGCACCGCCGACGGATTCCGCTTGAGGTCGCGCGACAGCAGGAACAGGAACGGGAGGACGAACTGCAGCAGGAGCAGGATCGTGCTCACCCACCGCCACGGCCCGTTGAGCCGCTCGAGGTAGAACGGAATCTCCTCGGGCAGGTTCGCCGACCAGATGATCAGCAGCTGCGACACGTTGAAGTACGCCCACAGCATGACGAAGGCGAACATGAGCTTGCCGAGGTCGTGGAACACATCCGGCTTGGCCACGCGCGCCATCGGGTCGAACCGGACGAGCGCCGACAGCACCAGGATGGTGAACGCCATCGTCGCCAGCCCCTGCCCGCCGAGCATCAGCACGCCGAAGATCGTCGAGTAGAAGTGCGGGTCGAGCGACATGACCCAGTCGACGCTCATGAACGTGACCGTGATCACGAGCAGGCACAGCCCGGGCCCCGACAGCAGCCGGAAGCGGCGATCCTTCGGACCGATCAGCCGGGCCGGCTCCTCGTCCTGCTCGCGCGACCAGCGGTTGAGCACGTAGATCAGCCCGCCCCAGATGACGAAGAAGAGCACCGCTCGCACGTAGAAGAACGGCGCGTTGAGGTACGCCACCTTCAGCTGCACGACCGGGTCATGGGCCGCTTCGGGCCGCGCCCAGGCGTAGAGCCCCTCGAGGTTGAAGGCAATCGGCAGGAACAGGATCACCATCAGGGGCAGCGTCTTCGTGCCCGCCTCCCAGATCCGCCGGCCGACCATGCCCCAGGCTCCGCCGGTGAGGTGGTGGATCATCAGGATCCCGAGCGAACCGAGCGTGATCGACAGCCAGAAGATGTAGCCGACCAGGTACGACTGCAGGAACGTCTCGCGCGAGACGAAGAAGCCGACCAGCGCCAGCAGCACGCCGGCACCGCCGAGCACGAGCGACCGGCTGCCGAGCCGGCCGATCTCGGCCTCCGGCCGCGCCATCAGCACGGCCTCGTCGAGGTGGTCATTCGAGTGCGTCGCCATTTACTGCGCTCCTCCGGCTTCGGCTCCCGACGGCGTCGGGTTGTCGAGCGCGGCCAGCATCTCGGCCGGCACGTCGGCGCGCGTCCCCTGGCGCGCCGCCTGCAGCACCCGCACGTAGGCCACGATGCGCCACCGATCGTCAACGTCGATCTGCGAGCGATAGGACGGCATGACGCCGAAGCCGTTGGTGATTCGATCGAAGATCTGGCCGGCCGGCGCCTCGCGCAGCCGGTCGATGTGGAACGACGCGGGCCTGCGGTAGCCGCGCTGGACGACCATGCCGTTGCCCTCACCATTCGGGCCGTGGCACGGCATGCAGTACGTCTCGAACCGCGTCTGGCCGATGTCGAGATCCGCCCGGGTGATCTCGAACGGGAACAGATCCGCGTCGGCGCCGCCGACCTTGCCGGTGTACCGGAGCTCGTCGAGCCGCAGATACCCGCGCGGCACCGTGCCGTCGACGAGCGGCTGGGCCGAGGCACCGCCGGGCAGCAGCGTGCTGGCCTCGAGCGGGTCGTAGCGCGGCGCATCGTGCATGTCCTGCCGGCAGCCCGCCACGGCCGCCGCCAGCAGGCAGACGGCCGCCGCACGCGACAGCCGGCGCCGGGTCTTCACGCCTGTGTGCTCAGTCCTCAACGGCCACCACCTCGCGGGGATTGAGTCCGTTCAGAAACGCCCGCGTCTCATCGAGGTCGAACCGCGGATCGGTCGCCTCGATCACGAAGAAGAACCTGTCCTGACTGGCGCGCGCGAACGCCGGGTTGTTGAACACCGGATGGTACGGCTGCGGCAGCCCGTTGAGCGCCAGCATCGAAATGACCGCCGTGAACGCGGCAAAGAGAATCGTCAGCTCGAACGAGACCGGAATGAACGACACCCACGAAAAGTACGGCCGGCCGCCGATGTTCAGCGGGTAGTCGATCGCCGACACCCAGTACTGGAAGCTGAAGGCCAGCGTCCCGCCCGTAGCCCCGGCCACGAAGACGAACTTCGGGATGAGCCGCTCGCGGAAGCCGATCGCCTCGGCCAGTCCGTGAATCGGGAACGGCGAATAGGCGTCGACGCGCGTGTACCCCGCCTTCTGTGCGGCCGTCGCGGCGTCGAGCAGCGCCTGCGCCGAGTCGAACTCGGCCATCAGGCCGTGAATCGCAGGTCCGGTAGCGGCGGCGTGATGGCTCATCGATGCGCCCCCTCCTCGTGCTGCGGCTTCGGATGCGCCTCAGGCAGCAGCGTGCGCACCTCGAAGATGGAGATCATCGGCAGCACGCGCACGAACACGAACATGAGCGTCAGGAACAGCCCGATCGTGCCCGCCAGCGTGGCGAAGTCCCAGAACGTCGGGTAGTACATGTCCCACGACGACGGCAGGAAGTCGCGGTGCAGGCTCGTAACGATGATGACGAAGCGCTCGAGCCACATGCCGACGTTCACGAACATGCAGACCGTGAAGACGATCGCCAGGTTGTGCCGGAACTTCTTGATCCACAGGATCTGCGGCACGACGAAGTTGCACAGCAGCAGTGCCCAGTACGACCAGGCGTACGGCCCGTAGTAGATGCGGTTCTTCAGCATGAACCGCTCGTACTCGCTCCCGCTGTACCACCCGAAGAACGCCTCGCACGCGTAGCCATAGACGACGATCAGGCCGGTAACGAGCGTCACCTTGGCCATGTTCTCGATGTGGCGCAGCGTGATCACGTCGTGCAGCCGGTAGAGCGCGCGCAGCGGAATCGCGAGCGTGAGCACCATGGCGAACCCGGCGAAGATCGCGCCGGCCACGAAGTAGGGCGGGAAGATCGTCGCGTGCCAGCCCGGCAGCACCGACACGGCGAAGTCGAAGCTCACCACCGTGTGCACCGAGAGCACCAGCGGCGTCGACAGGCCGGCCAGCAGCAGGTACGCCGTCTCATAGCGCCACCAGTGCCGCGCCGAGCCGCGCCAGCCGAGCGAGAGCACGCCGTAGATCCGCTTCGCCACCGGATGCACCGCCCGATCCCGGAACGTGGCCAGGTCGGGAATGAGCCCCGTGAACCAGAAGATCGCCGAGACTGACCCGTAGGTGCCGACCGCGAACACGTCCCAGAGCAGCGGGCTCCGGAAGTTCGGCCAGAGTGCCATCGTGTTCGGGTACGGCAGCAGCCAGTACCAGGCGAGCCACGGCCGGCCGGTGTGGAACAGCGGGAAGATCAGCGCGCAGGCGACCGCAAACAGCGTCATCGCCTCGGCGAAGCGGTTGATCGAGGTCCGCCAGTCCTGCTTGAAGAGCAGCAGGATCGCCGAAATCAGCGTTCCGGCGTGGCCGATGCCGATCCACCAGACGAAGTTGATGATGTCGAACGCCCAGCCGACCGGCGCGTTGTTGCCCCAGATCCCGATGCCCGTGAACACCAGGTAGGCCAGGGCCACGATCAGCAGCATCAGCAGACAGAAGCCGATCGCCGTGGTGATCACCCACGCCAGCGGCGTGTTGTAGGTGAGCACCATGTCGGACAGCTTGTCCGTGATGCTCGTGAAGGAGTGCCCGGGCGTAATGACCGGGATCGGCGCCCGCGGGTCGCCCTTCGGATACTCTGACGCGCTCACGCTGTCGCTCCGTTCGATTGCAGCCTCGTGGTCATGCGGGTCCCCGCCTTCACGCCAGCGCCGGGTTCGGGTTGCGGACCCGCGCCAGGTACGACGTCCGCGGCCGCGTGCCGAGGTCCTCGAGCAGCCCGTAGTTGCGCAGCTGCGCCTTCAGCTGCACGACGCGGCTCTCCGGATCGTTCAGATCGCCGAACACGATCGCGTCGGCCGGGCAGACCTGCTCGCAGGCCGTCCTGATGTCGCCGTCGCGGATCTCCCGCCCTTCCGTCTTCGCATCGATCCGCGCCTGGTTGATGCGCTGCACGCAGTAGGTGCACTTCTCCATCACGCCGCGGCTGCGGATCGTCACGTCGGGATTGCGCTGCGCCTTCAGCTCTTCGGTCGTAAAGTCGGCGTAGAGCAGGTAGTTGAAGCGCCGGACCTTGTAGGGGCAGTTGTTGGCGCAGTAGCGGGTGCCGACGCAGCGGTTGTAGACCATGTCGTTCAGGCCTTCGGCGCTGTGCACCGTCGCCGCGACCGGGCAGACCGGCTCGCACGGCGCCTGCTCGCACTGCATGCACGGCAGCGGCTGGTGATGCACGCCGTCAGGCGCCGCCGGATCACCTTCGAAGTAGGTGTCGACGCGCAGCCAGTGCATCTCGCGCGACCGCTCCACCTGCGCCTTGCCCACGACCGGCGTGTTGTTCTCGGCCTGGCAGGCAATGACGCACGCCGTGCACCCGGTGCACGCGTTGAGGTCGATCGCCATCCCCCACTTGTGGTTCCTGTATTCGTACGCCGGATAGAGCGAGACGGTCGTGTTCAGGTGCGGACCGAGCTCAGCGACCGCCTTCGGGTTCTGCCGGTACTCCTCGATGTCGACGGCGCGGACCGGATGCCGCTCCTCCATCGCGAAGTGATTCTGCGTCGAGGCGATCGAATAGCGTTCGCCGACCGCACGGACCTCGGCGCCCGAAGCGAACCACGGCGCCGTCGACGACCGCAGCGGGAAGGCGTCGAAGCCGACGCCGCTGCCGACCCGCCCCGCATTCCGCCGGCCGAAGCCGAAGTGCACGACGACGACGTCGTCGGGCGTGCCGGGCAGGACCCAGACGGGCAGCCTCGCCGAGCGCCCCTCGTGGGTGATCTCGATCACGTCGCCGCGCCCGACGCCCAGCCGCGTCGCCGTCGTGAGACTGAGGTGCGCGACGGCGTCCCAGGTGACCTTCGTAATCGGCCGCGGCAGCTCCTGCAGCCACGCGTTGTTCGCGTAGCGGCCATCGAGGATGTACGGATCGGGACGGAACACCACGTCGATGCCGCCGGCCGCCGGCGCTGCGGCCGGGCTGAGCGCGGCCGACGCCGGCGCCTGGGGCGCCGGCTGGCTGCCGTCGAGCAGCGACGTGCCCGACACGAAGCCGTCGTGCAGCGCCGTCCGCCAGAACGTGTCGACGTCGGGAAACGGATTGCCCTCGCGATCGCGCAGCGTCCACTGCTGTCCGGCGCGCCCCTCGAAGACGGCCGTCCAGTACTCACGCACCAGATCGACCGGTGGCACGCCGCCCTGACCGTTGATCGACGCAAAGAGCTCGATGGCCGACCGGCCGCCGTAGATGGGCGCGACGAGCGGCTGGATGAGCGAGACCGTACCGTCGAACGACCGGACGTCGCCCCACGACTCGAGGTAGTGCGCCTCGGGCGCGTGCCAGTGGGCGAGCTCGGCGGTCTCGTCGTAGTAGAGCCCCATGTGGAAACGGTTGGGGATCTTCTCGAACGCCTCGCGGAAATTCAGGTCGGCCGGCGCCGTAAACACCGGGTTGGTGCCGATGACGATGAGCACGTCGACAGCGCCGTCGTTGATGTCGGTAACCAGCTCAGCCAGCGAAGCCACGCCGTCGCGCGGTGAGCCGACAATCGGATCGGTGTAGAGGACCGTATTGCCGGTGTTGCCGAGCAGATCGTTGATGGCGCGCGCGGCCGCATGCACCGCCGCCGGCTGACGCTCGCCGGCAATAACGACGGATCGGCCCGCGTGAGCGCGCAGATCATCGGCAACGGCCTGGATGAACCGCTGCAGCTCGGCGTCGAGCGTCCCCGCGCCGGGCGCCGCGACGCCGACGGCCGCCGCCAGCGCGTTGGCGATGGGATGAATCAGCCCGGGCCGGACCGCCAGCCGGTGATCGGCAATCGAGCCGGTGATCGACAGCGCGCTTTCGACCACGTAGAGGCGGTTGAGTTCGTCTTCCGGCGTGCTGATGCGGCGGCGCGACGAGAAATCCTTGCTGTAGCGGACCGCCTGCATGCCGAAGCCGAGCGGATCGGCATCGAGCGATACCACGACGTCGGCGCGGTCGAGCCGGTAGATCGGCCACTCGGGCGCAACACCGCCCTGTGCCGTGCCGAAGACCGGATCCCACTGATGCCACCGCGCCTCCGGCATGCTCTCGAACATCGTCCGGATCTGCGCCAGCAGCGACGGCGACGAGATCGGGCCGGTCAGCAGCCGCAGGCCGGCGCCGCCCGTCGTCCGGTGCGGCCCGATGGCGAGCGAGAGCGCCTCGGTGAAGTCGCTCCAGGTGCGGACGTTGCCGTGGCCGAGGACCGTACGCGACCGGTCCGGGTCGTAGAGCGTCAGGACCGACGCCTGCGCGAGCACGTCGGTGGCGCCGAGGCTCGCCGGATGTTCGGGATTGCCCTCGAGCTTCGTCGGCCGGCCGAGGTGGTTCTCGGCGAGCAGCGGCAGGCCGAGGCCGCCTTCCGGCATCGCCGTGGCGAAGAAGAGCGGGCGCCCCGGAATCACCTCTTCCGGCTGCCGCACGTACGGCACGAGCGCTTCGGGCGGCTGGCGCGTACAGGCGCTGACGCCGGCCAGCGCCAGCGAAGCGCCCATCAGCTTCAGGAAGTTGCGCCGGCCGACCGGATCGGTGAACTCCGATGCCTGAGCCGGGAACTCCCGCTCCAGGTACTGGCGGAATTCCGGAGTATCGGCCAGCTCCTCGAGGCTGCGCCAGTAGGTGCGGCCCTGGAGCCCGGCCAGTCGCGTGCGAATGTCGGCGAGTTCCATGTGTTTTGTGGGGCGGGGCCTGCCGGCAGCCGCCCGATCCTTACTGCTCAGGCCGCGCCGCAGACGCCGGCCGCCCGGCGCCGGGCCTCGGACACGAGAAAGCGTTCCCCTACCTGTGACACACCGAACAGCTCGTCATGTGTTCGGGACTGGCGATGTTGTATTCGGCCTTCAGCCGCAGCCCGAGCTCGAGCTGGTCGGCGGGCGGCACGTAATTCATGTTGAAGACTTCCTCGCGCGGCCGCAGGTACTTCTCGGGCGCACGATGGCAGTCGAGGCACCACTCCATCAGCAGCGACTGGGCCTGATAGACGAGCGGCATCTGGTCGACCGGCCCGTGGCAGGTCGCACAGCCGACACCCTGCTTCACGTGGATCTGGTGGCTGAAGTAGACGAAGTCGGGCAGGTCGTGCACGCGGGTCCAGCGCAGGTTGACGTTGTCCCGCAGGCTGGCGCGGACCGGCTCGAGGATCGGCGCATCCGACCAGATCTGCGAATGGCAGTTCATGCAGACCTGCGTGGCCGGAATGCCCGCGAAGGCCGACTTTTCGACCGAGGTGTGACAGTACCGGCAGTCGATGCCCATGCCGCCCACGTGATGGGCGTGACTGAACTGAATCGGCTGCGGGACGAACTCACTCTGCTTGGTGGCCCAGCTCGACCGGAAGAGGGAAAAGACGACCCAGCCGACGAACAGCACGAAGCCGACCACGCCGACCAGGCTCATCCTGGCGAGTGCGTTGGCGCTGCGAGGAAAGATCTGGCTCATAGGAGGCTGCGACAAGCCCTTTAGCCTACATCGGCTGCTTCGACCGGGGCGCAACCGACCGACCGGCAGGTCTCGACCCCCCGGACATCAACTACGCACCACCACCAGCCGGAGCGAGGGCAGGAACCAAGTGATGCTCCCCGGTTGGCCACCCGACCGGGAAGCGCCCAATATGATGTGAAACATTTCACAAGCTGTCAAATCCGATCCGCCGACGACCGCCGACGCCGGACGCCGCCCTCCCGCGGCGACCAGTCCCCCATTTCACCCGAAGATCCCGCCGCACGCAGCAGGTTTTTTCCGCCACCCCCGATGCGCGGGTTCCGACCGGCGCCGCTCGGCCGACAATAGACGCGCTCCATGACGTTCGACGCCGACATCATCGTTGCCGGCGCCGGTCCCGCCGGCGCCGTCGCCGCCAGAACCCTTGCCGCCGCCGGCCTCGACACGCTGCTCGTCGACCGCGCCGTCTTCCCGCGCAACAAACCGTGCGGCGGCGGACTCAGCATGCGTGTGCTCCGCCGGTTTCCCTGGTTCGCCCGCGCCATCGCCGGCATCGACCAGCACCGGGTCGCACGACTGCACCTCGAAGGCCCCGACGGCACGACCGTCGACATCACGAGCCCCGAGCCGTGTGTGCTGCTCGTGCGCCGCGTCGAACTCGACGCCGCGCTCGTCGACGAGGCGGTCCGCACCGGCGCCCGGCTGCGGACCGGCTTCGAAGTCACGCAGGCGTCGGCCGATGCCGACGGCGTCACGCTGCGCAGCCGCACCGGCGACACGCTCCGCGCCCGATTCCTCGTCGCGGCCGACGGGGTACACAGCGTCGTCGCGAAGCGGCTCGGCCTGAACCCGCGCTGGCCGCGCGCGCGCCTGGCGATCGACATGATGGAAGAAACCGACGCACTGCGTGCGGCCAGGCCCGACGAGCTCTGGATCGCGTACGCGTACCGGCAGCTCGAGGGCTATGCCTATGTGTTCCCGAAGGCGCGGCACGTGAACGTCGGCATCGGCTGCCTGCTCTCGTACTTCGACGAAACCGTCGACGAGCACCCGACCGGGATGCAGGCGCGGCTCGTCGACGAGCTCTGCCGCCGCGGCCAGCTCGAAGGACATCACGACCCCGACGCGTTCACGCCGTTCCTGATTCCCGTCGGCGGTCCGCTCGCCGAAACCGGGCGCGGCCGCGTGCTGCTGGTGGGCGATGCCGGCGGCTTCGTGCACGGTGTCACGGCCGAGGGCATCTATTACGCGATGGTCTCGGGCGAACACGCCGCGCGCGCAATCATCGACTGCCGCGAGCGCCCCGATCGTCTCGCGCCGACCTACGAGCGGCGCTGGCGGCAGGAGTGCGGCGCCGAGCTGTCCGATGCGGTGACGATTCAGCGGTTTCTGTTTGCCGACACGACGCGCGTGGCGCAGCTCACGCGCGCGGCCGCGGCGTCGCCGCTCACGCGCGCCGTCCTCGAATACGTTCGCGGCGACCGCTCGTACGCGCAGTTCCGTCGCCGGCTGCTGCTGCGCCATCCGCTGCTCGCCCTGCGGCTGCGCCGCCCGCGTCCCGCGCCGGCATCCGGAAAGGTGGCCGTCTGATGCCCGTGTGCCTCCGCATTCTGTTCGCGCTCGTCATCCTTCTGACCGCGGCGCTCGACGCCGCCGCGCAGGCGGCCGACACGCTCGTCTACACGCTGCGGTTTCCCCAGCCGGAACACCACTGGATGGAAGTCGAGCTCGTCGTCCGCAACGCCGGCGATGGTCCGCTGCGCGTCCGCATGAGCCGGGCCTCGCCCGGCCGGTACGCGATCCACGAGTTCGCGAAGAACATCTTCTCGATCGCCGCCGAAGACGGCACCGGACGGATCCTGCGGCTGTCACGCGTCAATGCCGACGAGTGGCGGATCGATGGACACGACGGCACCGTACGTGTCACGTACCGGATCTTCGGCGACCACGTCGACGGCACATACCTGGCAATCGACACGACGCACGCCCACCTGAATCTTCCGGCCGCCCTGCTCTGGGTTCCCGGCCGTGAGTCGAGTCCTGCGCGCGTGACGATCGTTCCACCCGACGGACTCGACTGGACCGACGTCGGCACGCAGCTCTTCCCCACCGACGATCCGTGGACGTTCGAGGCGCCGAATCTGCAGTACCTGCTCGACAGCCCGATCGAGATCGCGTCGCTCACCACGACCACGTTCAGCGTCGATTCGCCCGACGGCACCGGTCCCCGACTGTTTCGCGTGATGGTGCACGGCAGCGCGTCGCAGGCGCAGGTCGACGCCCTCGCGCGCGACGTCGCGCGGGTCGTCGAAGAGCAGGCCGCCGTCTTCGGCGCCATTCCGCGCTTCGAGCCAGGCCACTACACGCTGCTGCTCGACTACGTGCCGTGGGCCGACTTCGATGCCATGGAGCATCGCAACAGCACGGTCGTCACGCAGCCGACGGCCGATCTGCGCACCGACGCCAGCCGCCGTGCGGTGCTGGGCTCGATCGCGCACGAGCTGTTCCACGTCTGGAACGTCGAGCGCATCCGGCCGGCCGATCTCGAACCGTTCGACTTCACGCAGAGCAACGTCAGCTGCTGCCTCTGGCTGGCCGAGGGCTTCACGCAGTACTACGCGCCGCTGACGCTGCTGCGCGCCGGCCTCTCGAACGCCGTCCCGATCGGCAGCATCCTGCCGGTCATCCACGGTTCGGGCCGCCTCATCCGATCGGCGGTCGAGATGAGTGAGCATGCGCCGTTTGCCGACGCGGCCGTTTCGAACGACGCGCACGATCGCAGCCGGACCTTCGTCTCGTACTACACGCAGGGAGCGGCCATTGCGCTCGGGCTCGATCTCACCCTTCGCGTACGCAGCGACGGGCGCGTCACGCTCGACGACTACATGCGCCTGCTCTGGCAGCGCTTCGGCGCCGCTGATGCTCCTGCGCCCGGGCTGGTCGCGCGCCCCTATTCGCTCGAGGATCTGAAGGACGCGCTCGGCGATCTCGCCGGCGATGACTTCGCCGCCGACTTCTTTGCGCGCTACATCGAAGGGCGCGAAGTCGTCGACTACGCGCGCCTGCTGGCGCACGCCGGCTACCTGCTCGAGCCGGCGGCCCCCGGGCGCGCCTGGACGGGCGAGCTGCAGCTCGAGCCGACGACTGACGGGCTGTCCGTCGTCTCGCTCGCACCCTTTGCCACGCCTGTCTACGACGCCGGCCTCGATCTCGGTGACGTCATCGTCCGGATTGACGGCGAGCCGGCGGATCGCTCCCGCTGGAACGCGCTGGCCGATCGGGCGCCGGGCTCGACGCACGAGCTGGTCGTCCGTCGCCGCGACGGCCGGCAGGTCACGACCCGCATCACCCTGGCGGCCGATCCGACCATGCGCATCCAGCCGGCCGAAACCGTCCGCTCCCTCACACCAGACGAACAGTCGTTCCGCGGAATCTGGCTCGGTTCACGGGTGCGTTAGCGGCGGGCGTCGAACGCGATCGTCTCCAGTTCCTGCCGCGCCGCCCGGCCGGCGGCCTGCGCGCGCAGCGTCTCGAACCGGTTGCCCTCGATCCGGTAGACGCCGCTGTCGCGCACGCGCGACAGCCGCACGAGATCGAGCCCCTCAATCTGCTCCACGACATGCTCCAGCTCGTGCGCCAGCAGCTCGGGCAGCTCGGCCGACGCCGGCAGCCTGACGTTCGCTTCGAGCCGTACGCCACGACGGACGAACCGCGTCGAGGCCCGGCAGCACGCTCCCGGCCGCAACCCGTGCGCCACGACGATGCGGAGAACGACGCGATCGTCGGCGGCGATGCGACGCATCTGCGCGCAGAGCGTGGGAGACCTGGTGACCAGCCGCTCGATGACGGGTCGATACACCGGGGCAACCTCGACGTCGGCCGGCACACCGCATTCGGCGGGCAGGGGCACGAGCGGCAGCGCCAGCTTCAAGAGCAGGACCGCCGCTCCGGCGGCAGCGCACAGGGGCATGGCACGCTCCTCTGCGGGCCGCAGGCGACGAAAGGCGGGTGACAGGAACGACCCGCACCCCGAGCGGGAGCAAGCCACGGGCCAGATGTCGAACAGGCGCACGATTGCACCAAATGCTGCGCCTGCAATCACTTGGCGACATCCGACGGCTCGCCAGCAACGCACTAGTGACAGACAAATTTGTACGGTCTACGGCAATGTTCCACAAGACCGTGGAACTGTAACCGGCCGACAGAAGGCGTCCCGCCGCGCGGAAGACTCCTCCGTGGCCCGTCAAGCGCACGACTACAAGCGCGCCTGCCTGCGAGTTTGCGTGCAACTTTTCTATTGACGCGTGCGTCCCCGCGGCGCGACAATTCCGACGGCGCGAACATCAGGTTCCACAAAAATGTCGTCCAACTCGTCAGTCGCACCGCCCGGCGCCGAAGCCCGCCGGCTCAAGGATCGGCTCGAGGAGCGACGCTCGCGCGAGCTGCGCAAGCTCACCTCGCTGCTGCACATCAGCCAGGCGCTCTCGGGAACGCTCGATCTCCGACCCGCTCTGCACGAAGTGTTCGACGTCATCGTCCGGCACCACGAGGTGCTCGGCGCCGTCGTCGTCCTCTCGGATCGCGACACACGCGAGCTGCAGATCGAGGCCGTCGACGGCCTCGGGCGCACGGGTCACCAGGCCCGCCTGCTCTCGGGCCAGTCGGCCATGGCACGCGTAATCGAGACCGGCCGGCAGATCATCGTCCCGCGCCTCAGCGTCGAGCCGTCGCTCGCGCAGCAGCTGGGCATCCGGCTCGGCGCCGGCGAGGAACGCAGCTTCCTGTGCCTGCCGATTGCCATCGACCGGCAGACGGTCGGTGCGCTGGGCGTCTGCCTCAAGTTCGACGCCGGGCGGAACTACGAACGATCGTCGAAGTTCTTCGGCGTCGTGGCCTCGATGATCGGCCAGGCGGTGAAGGTGCGGCGGCTCGTGGCGGCCCAGCACCGGCGGCTCGTCGACGAGAACGCCCGGCTGCGGCAGGAACTGCGCGAGGGCTACGACTTTTCGAACATCGTCGGCAACAGCGGACCGATGCAGCGGGTGTACGAAGCGGTGGCCCAGGTGGCGCGCACCAACACGACCGTGCTCATCCGCGGCGAATCGGGCACGGGCAAGGAGCTGATCGCGCAGGCCATCCACTACAACTCGCTGCGGGCGCGCAAGCCGTTCATCAAGGTGAGCTGCGCCGCGCTGCCCGAAACGCTGATTGAGTCGGAGCTGTTCGGCTACGAGAAGGGCGCCTTTACCGGAGCCGTCGAACGCCGCAAGGGACGGTTCGAGCTGGCGCAGGGCGGCACGCTCTTCCTCGACGAGATCGGCGACGTCCACCTGCCGACGCAGGTGAAGCTGCTGCGCGTGCTGCAGGAGCGCGAGTTCGAGCGGCTCGGCGGCACCGAGCCGGTGAAGGTCAACGTGCGCCTGATTGCCGCCACCAACAAGGACATGGAGGAGGCCATCCGGCAGGGCACGTTCCGCGAAGACCTGTTCTACCGGCTGAACGTCTTCGTCATCTACATCCCGCCCCTGCGCGAGCGGAAGCCCGACGTGCTGCTGCTGGCCGACCACTTCCTGCAGCGGTTCGCCCAGGAGCACGGCAAGGACATCCGCCGCATCTCGACGCCGGCAATCGATATGCTCACCGCCTATCACTGGCCGGGCAACGTGCGCGAGCTGCAGAACGTCATCGAGCGCGCCGTGCTCGTCTGCGACGGGCAGGTGATCCATGCCCATCACCTGCCGCCGACGCTGCAGACGGCCGAGGCGAGCGGCACGGTCATGAACGTCTCGCTCAGCGAGGCCGTCGCGGCCTTCGAGCGCGACCTGCTGCAGGACGCGCTCAAGACCACCCGCGGCAACCGCGCCAAGGCGGCCCGGCTGCTGCGGACGACCGACCGCATCTTCAACTACAAGGTGCGGCAGCTCGGCATCGACTGGAAGCGATTCAAGACGTAGGCGCGTGCGTGACCGGCCCGGTGCGGCCGTGACATGATGTCGCGGTCTGTCAGGAGGTTATCCGTTCATGCTCGTGCACGCCGTCTACTTCTGGCTCAAGGACGACCTGTCTGCGGCCGACCGCGACCAGTTCGTCAAAGGACTCGAGTCGCTGCGCACTATCGAGGATGCCGAGGCCTGCTACATCGGCGTCCCGGCGGCCACCGATCGCCCCATCATCGACCGCAGCTACGACTACGCGCTCGTCGTCGTCTTCAGGGACATGGCGGCGCACGACCGCTATCAGGTGCACCCGATTCACGATCGCTTCCGCGACGAGTGCTCGCAGTACTGGAAGAAGGTCCTGATTTACGACTCGGAAGGATAGAGCCGGCTTCCGGTATCCGCAGCCGGAGCGCGGATCGAAAAAGGGGCGGATGGCATCGGCCATCCGCCCCTTCGTTCTGCTGAACTCTGACATCACCGCACCGCGGGAAACCGGCCGTGACGGGCCGCCCCGGGCCGTGCGGTGCGCGTCCGGTCCCTACTTTACGATCAGCTTGCCCCGCATGCCGGCCGCGAAGTGGCCCGGGAAGCTGCAGATGTAGTCGTAGCTGCCCGCCTCGGCCGGGGCCTTGAACGTGACTTCGACCGTCTCGCCCGCACCGGCAAGGTCGGTGGAAGCGAGTACCTCGCCCTTCCGCTTGGCGGGGATGTACTGCGTCGCACCGGCGAGCGCCGCTTCCTGCGCGAACGCCGCCGCGTCCGTCTTGGCCGCCAGGAGGACGAAGTTGTGCGCCATGGCCATCTTCGGCAGCTTGCCGACCGCGCGCAGCCGGACGGTGAGCAGCTCACCCGGCTTCGCCGTGATCTCGGTCACGCTGAACTTCATCTGATCGTTGCCTTCGATCTCGATCAGCCGGCCCTGCTGAGCCTGCAGGTTGAGCGTCGCCACGGCAACGATGGCCGCCAGTACCAACGAAAAGATAGATGCACGCTTCATGATGCCTGTTTCCTTTCCCCCGGGCGCCCGATGTCGACCCGCGCCTCGTCGGAGCCAGTTCCAACCGGTGGCCGGCCGCTGCCGCCCACGCTCGAAGCGGCGGCCGGCCGGCCGTGTCCGCCTCGATGACACACCGATGTCACCATAATATTCAACGGCAGTGCCAGCTGGCGAGTCCTTGTTACAGCGCAAGGAATTCCCCGGCGTACGTCGACGAGGACAATCGACGGCGAATTGACGCGCTTCCCTGAGGACATCGATTTCGTGGCGACCTCACCGCTCCCCGGCCGGCGCAGGCGGGCGTGGCTTCAGCTGCTGCGACCTGCCAACATCGCCACGGCTCCTGCCGATGTGCTGGCTGGCGCTGCGGCGGCCGGCGCCCTGCTGCCGCCGTCGCCATCACTCGCCTGGCTCGCCGCCGCCAGCTGCGCCCTCTACGGCGGCGGCATCGTCCTCAACGACTTCTTCGATCGCCACCTCGACGCGGTCGAACGACCCGAGCGTCCGATCCCGTCCGGCGCCGTCAGGGCATCGTTCGCAGCCGCACTCGGCTTCTCGCTGCTGGGCGCGGGCGTCGCCGCCGCGATGCTGGCCGGCGGTTCAGCATGGCTCGTGGCGATCGCAATTGCCGGCGCCGTGCTGCTCTATGACGCACGGGCGAAGCACCATCCGATTGCCGGTCCCGTCGCCATGGGTACCTGCCGGGCGCTGAACCTGCTGCTCGGCATGGCCGCCGCCCCGTCGGCCATCGGCCGATACTGTCCGCTCGCGATCATTCCGCTCGTCTACGTTGCCGCCGTCACCGTCGTCAGTCGCGGCGAAGTCCACGGCTCGCGGAAACCGGTGGCACGCACAGCACTCGTCATGATTGCCGGCGTGATCGTGGCGCTTGTCGCGCTGGCCACGTCCGGCGGACGAGCGGCGCCGCTGCCCTCGCCGGACCGGATCGCCACCATCCTCGTGGCGGCGTGGCTCGCCTGGCGCGTCCTCCCGCGTTTTGCGGTGGTCGCGGGCGACCCGCGACCTGAACTGGCCGGACGCGCCGTGCGCACCGGTGTGCTATCGCTAGTACTGGTCGATGCCGTGATTGCGGGAGCGTACACCGGTATCATGGGAATTCCGGCCGTTCTCGCCACGGGCATCGTCGCCTGGCTGCTCGCGCGGCTGTTTGCAGTGACCTGAACATGGACCTGATCCGGCAGCACGTGCGCGTCACGTTCAGCTTTCCCATCGGCTTCACCCGTGGTGTCTTCGACCCGGCGAACCGGATGCTGCGCGACATCGTCGCGGAAGGGGCCGATCCGGCGCCGGCCCGCGCGGTCGTCGTGCTCGACGACGGGGTGGCGCGCGCGCACGCTGGACTCGAAACGCGCATTGGGCAGTACTTCGACGCGCACGCCGATGTGATGACACTTGCCGCGCCGGTGCTCGTGGTGGCCGGCGGTGAAGGCATCAAGAACGATCCGCGCGCGCTCGACACGATCCACGCGCTGGTCCACGACGCGCGGCTGTGCCGTCACTCCTATGTGATTGCCATCGGCGGCGGCGCCGTGCTCGACGCGGCCGGCTACGTCGCGGCGACCGCACACCGGGGCATCCGCCTGATTCGGGTGCCCACGACCGTGCTGTCGCAGGACGACTCGGCCGTCGGCGTCAAGAACGGCGTGAACGGCTTCGGCACGAAGAACTACTACGGCACGTTCGCCCCGCCGACCGCCGTCATCAACGACTTCACGTTTCTCGCGACGCTCGACGATCGTGACTGGCTCGGCGGCCTGTCCGAGGCGGTGAAGGTGGCGCTCATCAAGGACGCCGCCTTCTTCGACGCCATCGATGCGCAGGCCGCACGGCTCGTCGCGCGCGACATGGCCGCCATGGAGGCCGTGGTGCGCCGGTCGGCGGAGCTGCACGCCGAACACATCAGCAAGGGCGGCGATCCGTTCGAACTCGGGTCCTCGCGCCCGCTCGACTTCGGACACTGGGCCGCGCACCGGCTCGAGCACCTCACCCGGCACGCGCTTCGGCACGGCGAAGCCGTCGCCATCGGGATCGCGCTCGACTGCACATACTCGCGGCTGGCCGGTCACCTCGCCGAAGCCGACTGGCGCCGCATCATCGACCTGCTGCAGGCCCTGCGCCTGCCGATATTCCATCCGGCACTGGCCGCGCACCTCGACGCCCCGGACCATCCCGATTCCGTCCTGGTCGGACTCGAACAGTTCCGGGAGCACCTCGGCGGACGGCTCACGATCATGCTCCTCCGGGGCATCGGACAGGCCTTCGACGCTCACGAGATCGATCGGGAGGGTATGATTCGGAGTATCGAAGTCCTGCAGGAAATGGCCGCGGCCGGATCGACGGGAACCGCCGGTTCCGATCTCCGGTTCGCGGCCTCGGCACGAGGTCTGTCATGAGTGCGTCCCAGCCGCATCGCTCGCCGCTCCGCCCGTCGGAGCTCGTCGACGAGTACTTCATCGAGAACCGCAACCGGGTGATCGAGATCGCCGCTTTCCTGGATCGGCTCGATCGATCCGATCCGTCGATTGCCGACAGCGACTTCCGGGTGATGGCGCTACGCGAGGCGCTGGCCGTGCTGACGAGCGGCACGACCAACCGGGTCCACGACATTCAGGTGCTGCTGAGCGATCCGACCACCGAACCGCTGCCGGCCCTCGATCGCAAGGGTGCCGTCGGCGCCTGGGATCGCACGAAGGGAGGCCGCTGATGCGCTACATCGATCATCACGCCCACATGGCCTCCCGGACGACCGACGACTACGCGAACATGGCCCTCACCGGCTGTGTCGCCGTCACCGAACCGGCCTTCTGGGCCGGCTGGGACCGCAGCACACCGGAAGGCTTCGAGGACTACTTCCGCCAGCTGATGGAGTTCGAGCCGAAGCGGGCGGCGGCAGCGGGCATCCAGCACTACACGTGGCTCGGGATGAACCCCAAAGAGTCCGACAACCGCGAGATCTCGATCGAGGTGCTCAAGCGGATCCCGAAGCTGCTCGAGGGCCCGACGGTGATCGGCATCGGCGAGATCGGCCTCAACCGCGTCACGAAGAACGAGATCACGACCTACACCGAGCAGGTGGAACTGGCCGCGACGCTCGGCCAGATGGTGCTCATCCACACGCCTCACCTTGAGGACAAGCTCAAGGGCACGCGCATCACGATCGACGTCCTGCGCGACTTCCCGTCGCTGCCGCCGGGCCGCGTGCTCGTCGACCACGCCGAGGAGCACACCATCGAGGCGATCCTCGAGGGCGGCTACTGGGCCGGCCTGACGCTCTATCCGCAGACGAAGGTGTCGGCGGCGCGCGCCGTCGACATCATCGAGAAGTACGGTCCCGAGCGGATTCTCGTGGCCGGCGCCTGCGACTGGGGGCCGAGCGATCCGCTCGCCGTGCCGCGATTCATCGCCGAGATGCGCCGCCGCCGGCACGACGAGGCGCTCATCCATCGCGTGGTGTTCGAGAACCCGTTCCGCTTCCTGAGCCAGTCGCCCAAGTTCCGGCTTCCGGCAGGCGTGGCCGAGGCGGCAGCCGCACAGGCAGGCTGACGCGCCGTGCAGATCGACCGCAGCGGAGGTCCGCACCTCACCTACTGCACCAACATCCATCCCGCCGACGGCTGGCCGGCCGTCGACGCGAACCTGCGGCGCTACGCCCCGGCGCTCAAGCAGCGCTTTGCGCCGGAGCGCCCGTTCGGCATCGGCCTCCGGCTCTCGGCTCGCGATGCCCGTGAGCTGCAAGAAGGCTCGAATCTCGACACCTTCCGTCGCTTTCTCGACGACGAGGGCCTGTACGTCGCCATCATCAACGGATTCCCGTACGGCTCGTTCCACGGGACGCCGGTCAAGGAACAGGTCTACGCGCCCGACTGGCGCGACGAGGCACGAGTTGCCTACACGCTCGACCTGATCGCGATCCTCGTCCGCCTGCTGCCCGACGCGCTTGACGGCGGCATCTCCACGTCGCCCATCTCCTACAAGGCGTGGCTGCCGTCGGACGACCGCGACGGCTGGACGCGGGCCGCCACCAACATCGGGCGCATCGCCGCGGCGCTTGCCCGCACCCGCCGCGAGACCGGCCGGTTCATTCATCTGGACATCGAGCCCGAACCCGACTGCGTGCTCGAGACCTCGGCCGAAACGATCGAGTTCTTCGAACGCTGGCTCCGGCCAATTGCCACGCGGACGATCGCCGGCGCCACGGGCCTGGCGGCAAGCGACGCCGAGCAGGCACTGTTCGATCACGTCCAGGTCTGCTTCGACTGCTGCCACTTCGCCGTCGAGCACGAAGACCCGGTCGACGCCGCCACGCGGCTGGAAGCAGCCGGCATCCGGATCGGCCGAATCCAGCTCAGCTCGGCGCTTCGGGTCGACGTGCCCGACGGGTCGGGTGCAGCGGCGCTGGATGCGCGCCTGCGCCCGTTCGCCGATCCGGTGTATCTGCACCAGGTCGTGTCGAAGGGCGCCGATGGCCTCCGGCACTATCCGGACCTGGGGCCGGCGCTCGATGCGCGCGAGGCGGGACCGGCCGAGTGGCGGATCCACTTCCACGTGCCGCTCTTTACGTCCGACTACGACGGCCTCGGCTCGACGCAGGACGACGTCCGCCGCCTCATCGACGCGGCCGTGGCTCGGCCGATCACGACGCACCTCGAGATCGAGACCTACACCTGGAGCGTGCTGCCGGGATCGCTGAAAATCGATCTGCTCGACTCAATCGCCCGCGAGTACGAGTGGGTGCTCGGCGTCGCCCGGCGCTGACACGACGGACGTGGTCGTGCGGACGTGATGAAGAAGACGGTCGTTCTCAATGTCGTAGCGCTGACCCCACGGCTGCTGGCGAGCGGTCAGATGCCGCGGCTGGCAGCGTGGGCCTCGCGCGCCCGGCTTGCCACGATCGAGCCGGCCTTCCCGGCCGTCACGTGCACCGCGCAGGCGGACTATCTCACCGGCACCCGTCCCTCGAGCCACGGCATCGTCGCCAACGGCTGGTACTCGCGCGAGGATTGCGAAATCCGCTTCTGGAAACAGGCGAACCCGCTCGTCCGCGGACCGAAGATCTGGGACACGGCGCGGTCCGTCGATCCGTCGTTCACGTGCGCGAACCTGTTCTGGTGGTTCAACATGTACTCGACGGTCGACTACTCGGTGACGCCGCGACCGATGTATCCGGCCGACGGGCGCAAGCTGCCCGACGTGTACTCGCAGCCGTCCCACCTCCGCAACGAGCTGCAGGAACGCTTCGGTCAGTTTCCGCTGTTCGAGTTCTGGGGTCCGCGCGCGTCGATCCGATCGACCGAGTGGATCGCGTCGGCCTCCCGCTACGTCGAGGAGGCGTACGACCCGACGCTGACGTTCGTCTACCTGCCGCACCTCGACTACAACCTCCAGCGGGTCGGTGTCAGCACGCCGGCGATTCACGGCGATCTGCACGACATTGATCGCGTGGCCGCCGATCTCGTGG
This sequence comes from Acidobacteriota bacterium, assembly GCA_003242705.1. Lineage (GTDB taxonomy): Bacteria > Acidobacteriota > Vicinamibacteria > Vicinamibacterales > SCN-69-37 > SCN-69-37. The sequence goes on along the minus strand of QGVF01000019.1, from coordinate 12,496 downwards.
AGTTCTACGAGGCGCGCGGCGCGCAGGTCGTGGTGCTGTCGGAGTACGGCATTACCGATGTCTCGCAGCCCGTCCACCCGAACCGGGCGCTGCGCGAGCGCGGACTGCTGGCCGTGCGTGAGGAGCTCGGCCGGGAGCTGCTCGACGCCGGCGCGAGTGCCGCCTTTGCGGTCGCCGACCACCAGGTGGCGCACATCTACGTCAACGACGCCTCGAAGCTCGCCGACGCGCGTGCGATCGTCGCCGCGCTGCCGGGCGTCGAGCGGGTCCTCGATCGCCAGGAACAGGCCGCGCTGCACATCGATCACCCGCGCTCCGGCGATCTCGTCGCCATCGCCGAGCCGGGAGCCTGGTTCACCTACTACTACTGGCTCGACGACAGGCGCGCGCCCGACTATGCGCGGACGGTCGACATCCACCGCAAGCCGGGGTACGACCCGGTGGAGCTGTTCATCGATCCCGCGATCCGCTGGCCCGCGCTCTACGTCGGCTGGCAGCTCTTCAGACGCGCGCTCGGCCAGCGCGTGCTGCTCGAGACGACGGCGCTCGACGCGACGCTCGTGCGCGGCTCGCACGGGCGCCCGGAGACCGACCCTGAAGCCGGCCCGCTCTTCGTCACCACACGCGGCGATCTCATCCCGGCCGGTCGCCTCGCGTCGACCGACGTGCACGACATCATCCTGCACCACCTGATGACGTGAGGGTCCATGTCCGCTCCTGAACCTGCTCTCGAGGCCCGGGCGCGCGCGCTGGCCATCGACGCGCGCTGGGACGACGTGCTGGCGATGGCCATCGAAGCGCTTGCGGCGGAAAGCGGCACGCTGCACCTGCTCGGCCGCGATGGCCAGCTCCACCTGGCGGCCAGTCGCGGGATTCCCGACCGCGTCCTCGACACCGTCCGGACGATTCCCGTGGGCAAGGGCATGGCCGGCCTGGCGGTCGAACGCCGCCGTCCCGTCGACGCGTGCAACATCCAGACGGACACGAGCGGCGACGTCCGTCCCGGAGCGCGTGCCACGGGGCTCCAGGGCTCGATCGTCGTGCCGCTGCTGGATGGGACAACACCCTACGGCGCACTCGGCGTCGGAACGCGCCGAGAGCGGACGTTCGACGCCGACGAGCAGAATCGACTACTGGGAATCGGCCGCGTCGTGGCCGCGGTGCTCGCCGGGAGCCACCCGGCGTAGGAACGGCTGCGCGACGAGCCATGCCACGGCGGGCAGCAGGATGGCGCCGGCAAAGGCCGCGAGGAACGAGTCGAGCCGCATCGAGTAGGCGCCGACCGCGGCATACGCCACGGCGACGCCGAGATTGGCGAGCGTGGTCACGGCGAGGAAGTGGCCGAAGGGCAGTTTCGTCATGCCCGCGAAGATGACGCTCGCTTCGGCCAGGACGGGCACGGGGCGGCAGAACACCAGCGCCAGCGCGCCGTAGCGCGACGCCAGCCGTGACGCGCGTAGCAGCCCGTCCTCGCCGACGATACGCCGCGTCAGCGTGACCGAGCTGGCCCCGATCGCGTACGCGATCAGGCACGACACGGTCATCGCCACCCAGACGACGGTGGCCCCCAGCCAGAAGCCGAGCAGCAGACCGGCAGCCGCCGAGACCACGCTCGACGGCACGGGCAGCAGCACGTCGACCGCCAGCAGCCCGGCGATGATCGTGACGGCCCACGGGACCGACACGTCGCCGCTCACGGCGCGATCGGCAAGACCTGTGAAGTAGTCCTCGAACAGGAAGAACGGGACGAGGATGACGGCAACGACAATCAGCGTCAGCCAGAGCCAGCGCATCGCGTCAAGCCTAGCAGAGGGAGCACGGCGGCTCCCGTGGAGAAGACGTCGGCCCGGGGCGACGCTCCGTGATCACCCCGGGCCGACTGCAGGCAAGCCCGCTGCTGTTCCTCAGCGGAACAGCAGTGGCGCCACCTCGTGCAGGTAATGCCGCCACACGACCCACTCGTGCCGGCCTTCGGTGATCCGGAACGTGTGGTTGATGCCCGCATTCTTCAGCGACGTCGACAGGGCCTGCGACCCGTTCAGCGCGAAATCGTCCTTGCCGACGCCGACCCAGATGAGCTTCATCTTCCGGTTGATCTCGTCGGGATTGGCGAAGAAGGCCGGGAAGTTCTGCTCGGCATTCTGCGCGCCGGCGCTCATGACGACGAGCGAATGGAACAGGTCGGTGTTGTTGAAGCCGATCTGCACCGTGTGGCCGCCCCCCATCGACAGGCCGCCGAGCGCGCGATTGTCGGCGTCGGCGAGCGTCCGGAACTTCGACTCGATGAACGGAATCACGTCGTTGAGCAGGTCCGCCGCAAAGCCGGCCGTCTGCTGCGGCACGCCGGGCGGCGGCGTGACGTCGGCCCCCGGTGCCGGCGTACCGGCAATCTCGGGCCCGAGACCGACGCCCTGACGCGCGTAGCCGAGCGGATTGACGATGATCATCGGCTTCGCCCGTCCCTCGGCGATGAGGTTGTCGAGGATCAGGTTCGCGCGGCCCGTCATGACCCAGCTCGACTCGATGTTGCCCGCGCCGTGCAGGAGGTAGAAGACGGGATACCGCTCGTTGCTCGTGTCGTAGCCGGGCGGCGTGTACACCCAGACCTGGCGCGGCACGCCGAGCGACTTCGAGTGATAGGTCTCGATGCGCACCGAGCCGTGCGGCACGTCCTTCGCGTCGTAGAAGGTCCAGTCACCGTTTTCGGTCGGGACCTCGACGAGGTTCGCGGGCGGGAACGCGCCGAAGCCGAGCTTGACCGACGGGTTCACCGGGTCCATGGCAATGACACCATCGACGTTGAACTGGTAGTTGTAGACGTCGGGCGCCCACGGTCCCACCGTCACCGTCCACACGCCGTCGTCACCCTTCGTCATGGGATAGGTGCGGCCGTCGAGCTCGCCGACGAGCGTCACCTCCTTCGCGTCGGGCGCGCGGAAGCGGAACGTCACCGTGCGGTCGGCGCGCACCTCGGGCGACACGAGCGCCGGTCCCCGCCCCCGGCCCACGCCGGGCGCTCCCTGATTCGGTCCGGCCCCACGACCGGCCGGCGCCTGCGCCAGCACCGGCGCCGCCGCCAGCGCGAGCGCCAGGCTCGTCAATAGAAACGTTCGCTTCATCATCCACCTCTCAGTCGGCGCCCCTGCGCCACCGTTGGCCGAACAGCATTCGCCCAACCCAACATTGTATGCAGCCGAACGTGCCGCCAGACTGTCGATTGCCGGCAGCGAACCAGAAACCCGCTTCAGCAGGAAGATCTGCATCCGTCGGATGACTCTGAGTGTATGCAGTCCACAGACACGTCAGGGTGCGTCCGGGCAGCCTTCAGGGTTCGCCGCTGGACGGAATTGCACGACACGCCCGAAACAGGGCACCATGCAGCCAATGACCGCCCGCAAGCCGTCGCCCGCGCGGCGGCCACGGTCTTGCATGCCAGACGGGCGCTCCCGCACGGCCGCCTGATGCCTTCGTCTCCGGATACGCCTCGAACGCCCAATCCGCTGCAGTTCTCCGATCGCTTGGCTGCGCGTCTCGCCTGGTTCCTGGCCGCGGCCACGTTCGTCGTCGGCCTCACCTGGGCCACGACGGCCGCGAGCGGCGCCGATGCGTACGGCTACGTGAGTCAGGCCGACCTGTGGCTCGAGCGCCGGCTCACGATCGACCAGACCTGGCTCGCGGCAGCCGAGTGGCCCATGGCGCGCTGGACGCTCGCCCCGCTCGGGTACCGGCCGAGCAACCTGGTCGAGCAGGCCTGGCACCTGGTCCCCATGTATTCGCCCGGCCTGCCGCTGCTGATGGCTGCCGCCAAGGCCATCGGCGGACAGGAGCTGCTTTTCTGGATCGTCCCGCTCTCGGGCGCCGGGCTGGTGCTGGCGACGTTCGGTATCGGCCGCCGGCTGGCGTCGCCGGGCGCGGGCCTGGCCGCCGCCTGGCTCGTCGCCACCAGTCCCGCCGTGCTCTTCATGCTCATGGCGCCGATGAGTGACGTTCCAGTGGCGGCCGCCTGGGCCGCCAGCTTCTACTTCCTGCTGAATCGCGGCCGGAAGGCGGCCGTCGCCGCGGGCCTTGCGGCCGGCCTGGCCATCCTGATCCGGCCGAACCTCGTCTTCGTCGCGGCACTGTTCGGCCTCTGGTACCTCGTCCGCATCGTGAAGGCGCACAGTGACGCCCGCCGCGCAGAATTTGTCGATGGCGCGCTGTTCTCGATTGGCGTCGCCGCCGGCGCGACGGTCGTCGCGCTCGTGAACCGGGCGCTCAATGGCTCGCCGCTCATCTCGGGCTACGGCTCGCTCGCAGGCGCCTTCTCAAGCGAATTCTTCTGGCAGAACCTCACGCGCTATCCCCGCTGGCTCGTCGAGACCCAGTCGCCGATCGTGCTGCTCGGCATTGCAGCGCTGGCGGTACCGGCACGCGCGCTCTGGCCGGCAGCCCGTGATCGCACGCCGATCCTGCTGATGCTGCCCTCGGCCGTCGCCATCTGGCTGTTCTATCTCTTCTACCGCGTGTACGAAGAGTGGTGGTTCCTCCGCTTCGTGCTGACCTCGTGGCCGTTCTTCATGGTCGGCCTGGGCGCCGTGCTCGCGCTCGCGGCGCGGCGCGGCGGGCGGCTGACGACCGCGCTGCTCGTCACCGGCGTCGTCGCACTCGGCGCATGGCAGGTCACGGTGGCGATCGATCGCTCGGCCTTCAACCTGTGGAAGGAAGAGCGCCGCTACGTCACCGTCGGACGCGCGGTCCGACGCATCACCGATCGCCAGAGCGTCGTGTTCGCCATGCAGCACAGCGGGAGCGTGCGCTACTACGGCGGCCGTATGACACTGCGCTACGACGGCTTTACTGGTGCCTGGATCGACCGCGTCGTCAGGTGGCTGGGCGATCGGGGCATTACGTCGTACATGCTGCTCGACGACTGGGAGGTACCGATCGCCCGCGAGCAGTTTTCACAGCTCGAGACCGGCCGGCGACTGCTCGAGCCGCCGCTGCTCCGCTACCGCGGCACCTCGGAAGTCTTCCTCTGGAAGATCGGCGGCCCGGGCGAGCCGCTGACCGACGGCGAGAGCATTTACGACGACTACGTCGGCACGCGGAGCGTCGAGCCGGTCGCCTTCGTGCCGCCGACGCTGCTGCCCTACGACGGCCCGCCGGGCTTCCCCGACTTGACCCCCCCGGAATAGCCGGCCTATACTTCAGGGATTATGTCGACCGGCGGTGCCACCACCATCACGACGACGAAGCGGATCATGCGGATCCGCAAGGCTGGTGGCGGTGTCGCTCCGGTTGCCTGGTAAGCACAGCCCGAGAGCACGAACAGCGCGCCGGCCTCGAAACGAGGGCCGGCTTTTTTTTTGACCGCCCGGCATCCATGAACCGGCGCCGGTTCGCCGACGCCATCGTCTGCACGTCATGACCGCACCTGCCCGAGCCGCGGGCCGCGAAATCATCGTTCCGGGGTCGATCGCCAACCTGGGCCCCGCCTTCGACGCGCTGAGCGTCGCCGTCGACCTCGATCTGCGGGTCCGCATCGAGGAAGTCGGTGCCCGGCCCGCCGACGCGCCGGACATCGCGCTCGAGGGCCAGGTTCCGGCCACCGGCGAGAACCGCATTGCCACCGCATTCCTGCGCGCCGCCTCGATGCTCGGAGAGGTGCCGCCGCCGGTCCGCGTGTCGGTCCGGAGCGCCATCCCGATGAAGGGAGGCCTCGGCAGCAGCGCAGCGGCCACCGTCGCCGGGCTCCGGCTGTTCGAGGCGCTGACGTACCCGCGCGACGTCGATACCTGGCTGCGGCTGGCGACCGACATCGAGGGCCATCCCGACAACGCGGCGGCCGCGCTGCTCGGCGGCCTGACGCTCAGCTGCCAGACCGCCGACGGACGCGTCCTGGCGTCGAGCTGGGCGTGGCCGGACGACCTGCGCTTCGTCGTGGCCACGCCGGAAGCTGAGCTCGAAACGAGGTTCGCCCGCACCGTGCTGGCGCCCGAGATTTCCCGCGCCGACGCGATCTACAACCTGCAGCGCGCCCTGCTGCTGGTGCGGGCACTGGAGACGAGGCGCTACGACCTGCTGCGCGAGGCGCTCGGCGACCGCTGGCACCAGCCGGCGCGGATGCAGTTCGTGCCGGGACTGGCCGATATCCTCGCTCTGGAGCATCCGGCGGTGCTCGGCGCCTGTCTGAGCGGTGCCGGCCCGTCGGTGGCCGTGCTGGCCACTGACCCCGACGCGGCGGCCGCCGAAGTGCGCCGTGTCTACGATCGTCTTGGAATGCCGTATACGATCAGGATCCTGGCGGCTCGTCCGCCCGATGCCGCGGCGCTTGCTGCACCTTCGCGTCTTCATCAGGAAACACCATGAACTTCAGCCTTCGCTGCCACGTCTGCCACGCCCCGTTTCCCGCCACTGCCCTGTACGTCTGCGACAAGTGCATGGGGCCGCTCGAGGTTCACTTCGACTACGACGCCGTCAGGCGCACGATTTCGCGCGAGCGGATCGAAGCCGGTCCGCGCAGCATCTGGCGCTATCGCGACCTGCTGCCGATCGAGGGGGAACCGCGGACGGGGCTGCACTCCGGCTGGACGCCGCTCGTCAGGGCCGATCGGCTCGCCGCGCGGCTGGGCGTCCGCGAGCTGTACGTGAAGGACGACTCGGTCAACCATCCCACCTGTTCCTATAAGGACCGCGTCGTCTCGGTGGCGGCCACGCGGGCCGTTGAGCTCGGCTTCACCGTGTTCGCCTGCGCGTCGACCGGCAACCTGGCCGGCAGCGTCGCGTCGCACGCCGCGCGGCTCGGCCTCGACTGTTCGGTGTTCATTCCCGACAACCTCGAGCCGGGCAAGGTGGCCGGCGCTGCGGTCTACCAGCCGCGCATCATCGCCGTGCGCGGCAACTACGACGACGTGAACCGGCTGTGCACGCAGGTGGCCGATCAGTACGGCTGGGGGTTCGCCAACATCAACCTGCGCGCCTACTACGCCGAAGGCGCCAAGACGTTCGGCTACGAGATCGTCGAGCAGCTCGGCTGGCGCGTCCCGCGCCATATCGTCTCGCCGGTGGCCGGCGGCACGCTGCTGCCGCGCATCCTGAAGGGCATCAACGAGCTGCGCTCGCTCGGCCTCGTCGACGGCGATGAGCCGAAGATGTACGCCGCGCAGGCAGCCGGCTGCGCGCCCGTCGTCAACGCGCTCGAACAGGGCCTCGAGTTCCCCGACCCGGTCAAGCCCGACACGATTGCGAAGTCGATCGCGATCGGCAATCCCGCCGACGGCTTTCAGGTGGTCAACGCCGTGCGGGCCACCGGCGGCGCCGGCGCGAAGGTCGGTGAAGAAGAGATCCTTGCCGGCATCGAGCTGCTGGCCGAAACCGAAGGCATCTTCACCGAGCCTGCCGGCGGCGTGACGGTGGCCGCCACGAAGCAGCTCATCGAGCGGGGTGTCATTCCGGCCGACGAATCGATCGTGATCTGCGTCACCGGCAACGGTTACAAGACGGCCGACGTGCTCGCCGGCCGCGGCCCCGTGCCGATTCACATTGGCCGCTCGCTGGCCGACTTCGAGGCCGCCGTCCCTGGTGGCCAGACCGTGGAGCAGTCGTGAGCGCCCCCGAATTCAAGGCGGTCTTCCGCTGCTCGGCCAGCTGCCCGGGCGATCACTCCATCTGGCAGCCGCTCTACAACTGCCCGACCTGCGGCGACCTGCTGCAGGTCGTCCACGACATGGACGCGCTCCGGCGCCTCGGCCCGACGGCGTGGATGCGCCTGTTCGAAGGGCGCTACAAGCACACCGCGTGGCCGTACGGCTCGGGCGTCTGGGGCAAGAAGGAATGGGTCTGCCCAGAGATCCGCAACGACAACATCGTGTCGATGGACGAGGGCGGCACGAACCTCTTCTGGGCCGAGCGCTACGGGCGCGAGCTCGGCGTCGAGGACCTGTGGGTCAAGATGTGTGGCAATTCGCACACCGGATCCTTCAAGGACCTCGGCATGACGGTGCTCGTCTCCGTCGTCAAGCAGATGATGGCCGACGGGTCGCCGATCCGCGCGGTCGCATGCGCGTCGACCGGCGACACGTCGGCCGCGCTCGCCGCCTACGCGGCGTGGGCCGGCATTCCGGCCATCGTGATCCTGCCGCGCGGCCTGGTCACGCCCGCCCAGCTGGTCCAGCCGCTGTCGAACGGCGCGAAGGTGCTCGCCGTCGACACCGACTTCGACGGCTGCATGAAAATCGTCCAGCGGCTCGCGCGTGAAGAGGGCGTCTACCTCGCCAACTCGATGAACAGCCTGCGGCTCGAGGGCCAGAAAACGATCTCGATCGAGATCGTGCAGCAGTTCGACTGGCAGGTTCCCGACTGGGTGATCATCCCGGGCGGCAACCTCGGCAACGTGAGCGCGCTCGGCGCCGGGTTCGACATGATGTTCGACCTCGGCCTGATCAACAAGCGTCCGCGGATTGTCGTCGCGCAGGCCGAGGCGGCCAACCCGCTCTACCGGGCGTTCAGGAACAACTGGACGTTCGAACCGATCACCGCCGGCCCGACGCTCGCGTCGGCAATCCGCATCGGCAACCCCGTCTCGATCCGCAAGGCGATCGCCACGCTGCAGCGTTACGACGGCCTTGTCGAACAGGCGAGCGAGACCGAGCTGGCCGACGCCGCGGCACGCGCCGACCTGACCGGCATGTTCAACTGCCCGCATACCGGCGTGGCGCTCGCCGTGCTCGAGAAGCTCGTCGCCCGCGGCGACATCCGCAGCTCTGATCGCGTCGTCGTCATCTCGACGGCCACGGGCCTGAAGTTCACCGAGTTCAAGATCGCGTACCACACGGCCGACGCCGGCGTGGCGAATCGCCGGTACGCAAACCCGCCCATCGAGCTGCCGAACGACTACGACGCGGTCCGTCGGGCGATCGACGCCGCGGCGGGTACCAGCCAGGTGGCCCGATGAAGCGGACGACACGTTCCGGGCGCCGGAGCCCGGCCCGCTCCAGCGCCCCTCGCAGCGAGCGCTCCCTCGTCGTCTGGAAATTCGGCGGCGCCTCGCTCGCCGACGCCCCGGCCATCCGCAAGGCCGCCGAAATGATCGCGGCCTGCGATGGACCGCTCGTCGTGGTGTGCTCGGCGATGGCCGGCGTCACCGACGAGCTGCTGCAGGGTGCGAGCCTCGCGCTCGCAGGTGAACAGAAGGGCGCGGCGCGCATCGCCGATCGCATTGCGGCAAAGCATCGCAAGGTCGTCACCGATCTGGTCCGGCAGGCACCGGCCCGTCGACAGCTGTCGGCGGCCATCGATGCGGCGGTCCAGGAGTACCGCGACCTCTGCACGGCCATCCAGGTGCTCGGACACGTCGAGCCGCGCGCGAGCGACGTAATGGTCTCGCGCGGCGAACGGCTCTCGGCCGCGATCCTGGCGGCCGTGGTCGCCGGCCTCGGCCGGCGCGCGACCTACGTCGATGCGGTCGACGTTGTCGTCACCGACGGCCACCATGGCGGCGCCGCGCCGCTCATCCCCGAAACCACGCGAGAGGCACGGCGAACGCTGAAGCCGCTCGTCGACAAGCGCGTCGTGCCGGTCGTGCCCGGCTTCATCGGACGCGCGCTCGACGGAACCGTCACGACGCTCGGCCGCGGCGGATCGGATCTGACCGCTACGACGATCGCGCGCGCTCTGCGCGCGCCCGAGGTCGTGCTGTGGAAGGATGTCCCCGGCATTCTCACCGGTGATCCGAAGGTCGTGCCGGACGCCCGGCTCATTCCGCAGCTGCACCACCGCGAAGCCGCCGAAGTGGCCTACTACGGCGCCAAGGTCCTGCACCCGCGTGCGCTCATCCCGCTCGACGGGACGCGGATCGTGCTGCGCGTCCGGTCGTTCATCGACCCGTCGCTGCCCGGCACCGAGGTATCGGCGCGCCGCGGTGACCCGGGCCACCCGGTCAAGGCCGTCGCCGTGGTCCGCGACCAGGCGGTCGTGACCGTGTCCGGCAAGGGCATGGCCGGCGTACACGGCATTGCCGCGCGCACGTTCGCCGCAGTCGATGCCGAACGGCTGTCGGTCTCGACGATCTTCCAGGCATCATCGGAGAGCTCGATCGGCTTCACGCTGCCCGCCTCGCAGGCGCCGCGCGCGGTACGGGCCATCGAGCGCGCCTTCCGCGACGAGATCAGCAGCGGCCTGATCGACAACGTCTCGTTCCGTGGCGGGATGGCGGTGATCGCCGTCGTCGGCGACGGCATGGTCGGCACCCCCGGCATCGCGTCGCGCGTTTTCACGGCCCTCGCGACGGCCGGCATCAGCGTCGTTGCCATCGCGCAGGGTTCGTCCGAGCGCAACATCTCGTTCGTCGTCGCTGAACCGGACGCCGCCGAGGCCGTCCGGCGCATCCATACGACGTTCCAGCTGTCGAAAATCGGCGGCGGGCGGCCGCTCACGCGTCCGCACACCGACGTCGTGCTGCTCGGCTTCGGGCGCGTCGGCCGCGAGCTGGCCGACCAGATTGCCGCGGCGAACGGGGATCGGGAAGTGCGCGTCGTCGGACTGCTCGATCGCTCGGGCTACATCTTCGATCCGCGCGGCCTGTCGCGACGGCGGCTGATCGATCTCGCCCGGAAGAAGGACCAGGGCGCGCTGCTCGCTTCGCTCGGCGGCCAGCGGGCCACGGCGGCCGAAGCGCTCACGGTGATGGCGAGCCACGCCGTGTCCGACCCCGTCCTCGTCGACGTGACGAGCGAGGAGACCGGCGACCTGCTGCGCACCGCGCTCGGTCACGGCTTCCACGTCGTCATGGCGAACAAGAAGCCCGTCGCCGGATCGTGGGAAGACTACGAAGGGCTGATGGCGGCCGCCGCGAAGGCCGGACGGCAGATCAAGCACGAGGCGACGGTCGGTGCCGGCCTGCCAATCATCGACACCTACTACAAGCTCGCCGAGACGGGCGACCGTGTGCTCCGGATCGAAGGCACGGTCAGCGGCACGCTCATGTACATCGCCTCGGCGGTGTCGGAAGGGACGCCGTTCTCGGCTGCCGTCCGGGAGGCCGTCCGGCTCGGCTACGCCGAGCCCGACCCGCGCGAAGACCTGTCGGGGGCGGACGCCGGCCGCAAGGTGCTGATCCTGGCCCGGCTGATGGGCTACCGCGGGCCGGCTCCGACGCCCGAGAATCTCGTCCCGCCGGCGTTTGCACGGCTCGGACTCGACGAGTTCATGCGCCGGCTGCCCGAGCTCGACGCCTCGTGGGCCGAGCGGACGCGCCGGGAAGCCGCCCGCGGCCGGGTGCTCCGCTACGTCGTCACGGCCACGCCAACGTCGGTCTCGGCGCGGCTCGCGGCCGTGCCGCGCGAAAGCCCGATCGGCTCGCTCCAGGGCACGAGGAACCTGGTGGCGTTCACCACGCGCCGGTACCGGACCGAACCGCTGGTCATCAGCGGTCCCGGCGCCGGTCCTGCGGTGACGGCAGCGGGCATCCTCAACGACATCTACTCGCTGTCGGTCCGCTAGGCGCCGGCGATGCCGGAAACCGAGATGCCAGACGCGCTCAGTCCCGACCGGATGCTGCGGCTCATCCTGACGAGCCGCGTCTACGACGTGGCAATCGACTCGCCGCTGGATCCGGCCCCCCGGCTGTCGCGCCGTCTGGCGAACGAGGTGGTGCTCAAGCGCGAGGATCTGCAGAGCGTCTTCAGCTTCAAGATTCGCGGCGCCTATAACCGCATGGTGTACCTGACGCCCGACGAGCGCGCCCGCGGCGTCATCACGGCGAGCGCCGGCAACCACGCCCAGGGCGTCGCCTCGGCCGCGCGTCAGCTCGGCATCGACGCTGTCATCGTGATGCCGAAGACCACGCCCGCCATCAAGGCCGATGCGGTCCGCGACCTGGGCGCGGGCGTCGTGCTCGCCGGCGACTCGTTCGACGAAGCGAAGGCGCACTGCGACGGCCTCGCGCTCGAGACCGGCCGCGTCTTCATCCCGCCGTTCGACGACCCGCTCGTGATCGCGGGCCAGGGCACGATCGCCACCGAAATCCTCCGCCACCGGCTCGGCAACGTGAACGCCATCTTCGTCCCGGTGGGCGGCGGCGGGCTGATCGCGGGCATCGGCAGCTACGTGAAGGCGATCCGGCCCGACATTCGTGTCATCGGCGTCGAACCGGTCGACTCCGATGCCATGAAGCGCTCGCTCGAGAGCGGCCATCGCGTCGTGCTCGATCAGGCCGGACTGTTCGCCGACGGCGTCGCGGTGCGCGAGGTCGGCGAAATCACCTTCTCGCTCGCACGACAGGTCGTCGACGACATCGTCCTCGTGACCAACGACGAGATCTGCGCGGCCATCAAGGACGTCTTCGACGAGACGCGCTCGATCCTCGAGCCGGCCGGCGCGCTCTCGGTGGCGGGCCTGCGGCGCTGGGTCGAGCGCACGGGCGCCAGAGGTCTCAGGCTGGCTGCCGTGCTGAGCGGCGCCAACATGAACTTCGATCGCCTCCGCTACGTCGTCGAACGGGCGGAAGTGGGCGAAGCGC
>QGVF01000018.1 GCA_003242705.1 Acidobacteriota bacterium | reverse complement strand
GCCCCCGTAAGCGGTCCCCGTTTCCCTGCCCGGAGGCCCGTCGCCCGGGCTTGGCGGGCGGACCCTCGTCATGGGGATCGTGAACGTCACTCCCGATTCCTTCTCCGGCGGCGGCGCGCGCTTCGACGCCGACCGCGCCGCCGCCGACGCGCTGCGCATGGTCGAGCAGGGGGCCGACCTGCTGGACATTGGCGGCGAGTCGACGCGTCCCGGTGCCCGGCCGGTCGATGCCGACGAAGAGTGGCGACGCGTTGGCCCGGTGCTCGAGCGGCTGCGCGGGCGCGTCGAGGTTCCGATCTCGATCGACACCTACAAGGCCCGGACCGCCGAGCGCGCGCTGGCGGCCGGCGCCACCATCGTCAACGACATCAGCGGGCTGCAGTTCGACCCCGACCTGGCCGGTGTCGTCGCGCGAAGCGGGGCGGCGGTCGTGCTCATGCACACGCGCGGCCGGCCCGACGTCATGGCGTCGCACGCGATGTACGACGGGGACCCGGTGGGCGAGGTGCTCGACGAGCTCGCGATGCGGGGGCAGGCGGCGGCTATGGCCGGAATTGCCAGGGAACGGATCATCTACGATCCCGGCCTGGGCTTTGCCAAGCGCGCCGAGCACTCGCTGGCCGTGCTCGCCGGGCTGCGGCGCTTCCACCGGCTCGAGCGGCCGCTGCTCGTGGCGCCCTCGCGCAAGTCGTTCCTCGCGGCGAGCCTCGGCCCTCTCCCCCCGGCGGCCCGCACCTGGGGCACGGCGGCGGCCGTCACGGCGTCGATCCTGGCCGGCGCGCACATCGTCCGCGTGCACGACGTGGCCGAAATGGTGCAGGTTGCCCGCACGGCCGACGCGATTCTCGGTGCGGCACGGGCTGAACGGGCGGCGCCGCCGCTCTGATACTCTGTTGCGCGCCCATGGGACGGATCACCGACCTTCTGACCCCTCCCCAGGTCTCCGCATGGGACGTCGTCGACATCCTGATCGTCTCGCTGCTCATTTACGAGGCGCTCAAGCTCATTCGCGGGACGCGGGCCGTGCAGATGGCCCTCGGGTCGGTGTTCGTGCTCCTGCTGGTGTTCATCTCGCAGACACTGCCGCTGCGGACGGTGGGCTGGCTCATCCAGAACGTGCTGACCTACGCGGCCTTTGCCGCCATCGTCCTGTTCCAGTCCGACATCCGGCGCGCGCTGTCACACCTCGGACGTGCAGGATTTTTCCGCTATCTGGGACGGTCGGAACGGACGGCGGATACCGTCGAGGAAGTCGTGACGGCCGCCGCGATGCTGGCCGAATCGCACGTCGGGGCGCTGATCGTGTTCGAGCGGGAAATAGGGCTGCGCAACTACGTTGAGAGCGGCATCCCGCTGGATGCCGCCGTGAGCTACGACCTGCTGATCACGATCTTCCAGCACTCGACGCCGCTGCACGATGGCGCCGTGATCATTTCCGAGGATCGGATCGCGGCGGCAGCCTGCTTCCTTCCGATCAGCGTCGGCACGCAGCTCGACAGGGACCTCGGCACCCGCCATCGCGCGGCGCTGGGCCTGACGGAGGAGTCCGACGCGCTCGCCGTCGTTGTCTCGGAGGAGCGCGGCGAGATTTCGCTGGCGCGGCAGGGCCAGATTGAGCGCGCGCTCACGCCGGCCCAGCTGCGGGAGCGGCTCCAGGAGCACCTGCTGCAGCGGCGCGAGCGGCGGCCACGGCGGCGTGACGGGAAGGAGCGTGCCTGATGGCCTGGCACCCGTTCCGGAACATCGGCCTCAAGCTCCTGGCGCTGCTGCTCGGCACGCTGCTCTGGTTCGCCGTGAGCGGCCACCAGATCGAGCGCCGCATCTCGGTGCCGGTCACCTACCGGAACGTCCCGGCCAACCTCGAGCTCACCGGCGATCAGACCGATCGCGTCATCGTGCACGTGCGCGGCGACGATCGCGTGGTCAGCGAGCTGACGGAAGGATCGATCCGCGTGACGGTCGACCTGGCGGGGAGCCGGCCCGGCGGCAACATCATCACGCTGCGGACCGATCAGGTCGTGGCGCCTGGACGCGTTGAAGTCCTGCAGGTCGAGCCCGGCACCGTGCGCGTGACGCTCGAGCGCGTCGGCCAGATGCCCGTTCCGGTTTCGCCCAGCGTCGATGGGGCGCCGGCGCCCGGATACGTCGTTTCGCGCGTCGTGTCCGATCCGGCCACGGTGCTGATCGCCGGGCCGGAGAGCCGCCTGAAGGAAGGCATCCGCGCGATCACCGAGCGCGTGGCCATCGACGGAGAGGATGACCGGGTCGTCGAGGAAGTCAGCGTCGGCGTCGAAGATGCGCAGCTGCGCGTCGTGTCGCCGCGCACGGTCAGGGTGACCGTCGAGATTGTGCCGGAGCAGGCCGGCGAAACGGATGCCGATTCCGCCGCCGACGGAGAGGCGGACGGGACCGGCGCCCCAGACATCGGAGCACAGTGACGACGTGACGCAGAGACTGTTCGGGACGGACGGAGTGCGCGGGGTGGCCGGCCAGTGGCCGCTCGATCGCGAAACGGTGACGCGGCTGGGGGCAGCCATCGTCCGCGCCGGACACGACAGCCACGCCGAGCGGCCGGCACGGCTCATCGTTGGCCGGGACACGCGCGAGTCGGGCGAGTGGCTGGAAGAGGCGCTTGCCACCGGCGCCTCGTCTGAAGGCGCCGAGGTAACGAGCATCGGCGTGGCGCCGACGCCGGCCGTGGCGTACCTGGCGGGTACGCTCGATTTCGATCTCGGCGTCGTTCTGTCGGCGTCGCACAATCCGTTCGCCGACAACGGCATCAAGGTGTTTTCCGGCCGCGGCGAGAAGTTCGGCGAGTCGTCGGAGCGCGCCGTCGAGGCCATCGTGGCCGACCCGTCGTGGCAGGTGCCGGCCGAGGCGATGCCGGCCATCACGAGTCAGCCCTCGCTCGTCGATGCCTACCTCGCCCACCTGAGCGAGCTGCTGCCGTCGGTGACGCGGCTGCGTGGGGCGCGCATCGCGGTCGACATGGCCAACGGCGCGACGACGACCACGGCGCCGCGCGTGTTCGAGCGGCTCGGCTTCGAGATCGTGCCGCACGGTCATGCGCCGGACGGGCGCAACATCAACCTCGGGTGTGGATCGACGCAGCCCGAGGCGCTCGCACGGCTGGTCGTCGAGCGCGGGTGCCGGCTCGGCATCGCGTTCGACGGCGACGGTGATCGCGCCATCTTCGTCGATCACAATGGGCGGATTGTCGACGGCGATGCGGTCATGCTGATTCTGGCGCGGGCACGGCAGCGCGAAGGGCGCCTGGCGCACGAGACGGTCGTCGCGACCGTGATGAGCAACATCGGCCTCGAGATCGCACTCGCGAAGCACGGCATCCGCCTGCTGCGTACTGCGGTCGGCGACAGGCACGTCCAGGAGGAGATGGCGCGCGGCGGCTACGTCCTCGGCGGCGAGCAGTCGGGGCACATCATTCTGGCCGAGCATCTGCCGACCGGCGACGGCCTGGCGACGGCGCTTGCGCTGCTGCGCGTGCTCGAGGACACCGGGGCCGAGCTGGCCGATCTGGCCGCCGAGCTCGTGACGTATCCGCAGACGCTCGTCAACGTGCGGGTGAAGGAGCGGCGTCCGGTCGACGAAGAGCCGGCCGTCGGCGCCGTCATCCGCGAGGCCGAAGCGGCGCTCGACGGACAGGGGCGGGTGCTCGTGCGCTATTCCGGGACCGAGCCGCTGCTGCGCATCATGATCGAAGGGCCCACGAAGGACGTCGTCAACGGATGGGCCGGACGGATCGAGGCCGTCGTCCGCGAACATCTCGCCTGACGGGTGGCAGCTGATGGTCGAACTGTCGGTCAACGTCAACAAGGTCGCGACGCTGCGCAATTCCCGTGGCGGGCCGGAGCCTTCGGTGATCCGCGCGGTCGAGACGTGCCTGGCGGCCGGCGCCAGGAGCATCACCGTCCATCCGCGCGCCGATGAGCGCCACATCCGGCGCGGCGACGTGTACGAGATCGCGCGCCTGCTCGAATCGCGCCGCGGCGCCGACCGGCGATGGCCCGAGTTCAACATCGAGGGCGATCCGCGTCCGGACCTGCTCGAGATGGTGCTCGACGTCAGGCCCTCGCAGTGCACCCTCGTGCCGGTGGTGCCCGGCGAGATCACGAGTCAGGCCGGCTGGCCGCCGTCGACCGACCCGAAATGGCTCGGTGCGGTGGTGGCGCAGCTGAAGGCTGCGGGCATTCGCGTGAGCGTGTTCGTCGATCCCGACGAGGAGGCGATCCGCTGGGCTGCCGGTCTCGGTGCCGATCGCGTCGAGCTGTACACCGAGCCGTACGCGCGTGCCTTCGAGCGGGGTGAAGGCGAGCAGAGTCTTGCGCGCTACGCAGCGGCGTCGACCGCGGCCCATTCGCTCGGGCTGGGTGTCAATGCGGGGCACGACCTCGATCTCGGAAACCTGCCGCTGTTCCGATCGCTCCCGTATCTGGCGGAAGTGTCGATCGGCCACGCGCTGATCTCTCACGCGCTGTTCGTCGGCCTGGAGCGCGCCGTGCGCGACTATCTGGCTGTGCTCGGCGGCGCCCGGCCGGCTGATGCGCCGGCGCGGGCGGTATGATCGACTGTCGAGATTCCGCATGAGGAAAGACTCTCTGGCCTTCGCGTTGTCCGGCATCGTCTTCGGTCTGCTGGTCGGATGGATCATCGGCACGCAGCAGGTGCCGGCGCCCGTTCAGCCGGAGCCGCAGGCCGCTGCGGCGGCCGCGCCCCCCGCTTCGTCGCTGCCGCCGCTCGACGAGGCGCGTGTCCGGGCGCTCGAAGAGCAGGCGGCGGCCGAGCCGGGCAACGTACAGGTGCGCCTCGAGCTCGCCGACCTGTACTTCGACGCGGAGCGCTACGTGCAGGCGGGGCCGTGGTACGAGGCGGCGCTCGCGCTCGAGCCCGACAACGCCGACGCCAACGCGGCGGTGGCGCTCGTCTACTACGCGCAGGGTGATCCGGACCGCGGGCTGGCGCATATCGATCGGGCGCTCGCTGCCGACCCGCGGCACGCGACCGCCCTGCTCAACCAGGGCATCATCCGCGCCTTCGGCAAGCAGGATCTGCAGGGCGCGGCGCAGTCGTGGGAACAGGTCGTGGCGGCCGCGCCCGGCACGGTCCAGGCCCAGCAGGCCGAGCGGGGGCTGGCCGCGCTGCGCGAGGCACATCAGGCCGCGGGCGGCGCGACCGGGGGAGCGCAGCCATGACGCTGCTGTTCTGGATCGTCCGCCTCCTCGTCCTCTTTCTGATCATCCGCTTCGTCGTGCTGATGGTCCGGAGCGCGCTCGTGGCCGCCGGAGGCGGCAGCGACGGCCCTGCGCGCGGCGGAACCCGCGTGAAGCGGAGCGAGCGGCTCGGCGGCACGCTCGTGCAGGATCCGCAGTGCGGCACCTATCTGCCCGAGGACCGGGCGATCGCGCTGCGCGTCGGCGGCACGACCCACCACTTCTGTTCGACGGCGTGCCGTGACGCGTGGCAGGGCAGTGGAGGTCGAGTCGGATGAGCGACGCGCAGCTTCGCGCCGACATCGTCGAGATCGGTCGCCGGCTGTGGCTGCGCGGCTTCGTGGCCTCGAACGACGGCAACATCAGCGTCCGCATCGGCGACGACCGGCTGCTGATGACGCCGACCGGCGTGTCGAAGGGGTTCATGACCCCGGACATGATGGTGATTACCGACATGGACGGCACGCTCGTGAGCGGCGCGCCCGGGCGTCGGCCGTCGTCGGAAATGAAGATGCACCTGGTGGCCTACCGTGAGCGGCCCGACGTGAAGGCCGTCGTGCATGCGCACCCGCCGCTGGCCACCGGCTTTGCCGTGGCGGGCATTCCGCTCGATCGCGCCGTTCTCGCCGAGGTCGTCACGACGCTCGGCAGCGTCCCGATTGCCGAGTACGCGACGCCGTCGACCGAGGAGCTGCCGGAGGCGGTGCGCCCGTTCGTCAGAGCACACGACGGCATGCTGCTGGCGAATCACGGGGCCCTCACCCTCGGTTCGGACCTCTACTCGGCCTACTACAAGATGGAGACGATCGAGCACTTCGCCCGCATCAGTCTCGTCGCGCGCCAGCTCGGCCGCGAGAACCTGCTCTCGCGCGAGGAGGTCGATCGGCTGCAGGGGCTGCGGGATCGCTACGGCATCAGGTCGCCGGCGCCGATCTGCTTCGACGAACGCGAGGTGGAGGGCTCGTCGCGGACCGCGGTCGACTGCCAGGCCGTGGTGGCACCCGAGACGCCCGGCGGACGGCTCGTGCCCGACACAAGTGTGGGCCGCGGCGCAGGGTCGGACGTGTCCGTAGGTACCGACGGCACGATTCAGCTAACATACGCGCAACTGACGACGCTCATCGACGAAGCCGTCAGGCTGGTCACTGAAAGCCTGGGCCTCAACCGATAGGCCGGGCCGCTGGAGGATTCATGGGCGAGGCGCTCGGGATGGTCGAGACGAAGGGTCTGGTCGCGATGATTGAGGCGGCCGACGCCATGGTCAAGGCCGCAAAGGTCACGCTGGTGGGATGGGAAAAGATCGGGGCCGGCTACGTGACCGCGATCGTGCGCGGCGATGTCGCCGCAGTCAAGGCCGCCACCGACGCCGGCGCGGCCGCCGCACGCCGCGTGGGCGAGCTCGTCTCGGTGCACGTCATTCCGCGCCCGCACGCGAACCTGGAGGACGTGCTCCCCATCGGCAAGGCCGCCGGGAACTGACGGCCGCGCGCCATGCTCCTCGCCAGGGTCGTCGGCACGGTCGTTGCCACGCGCAAGGACGAGCGGCTCGTCAGCAGCAAGTTCCTCGTGGTCCGGCCGGTCGACCCGGCCGGTAAGCCCGAAGGCAACCACCTGATTGCGGTCGACACCGTCGATGCCGGCGTCGGCGAGACGGTGCTCGTCGTCAGTGGCAGTTCAGCGAGGATGGCGTCGGGGCTCAAGGATACGCCGGTTGACGCGGCTATCGTCGGCGTCGTCGATCAGGTGGCCGTGACAGGGTGAGCCGATGCAGCTGGCCCGCGTCGTCGGCGACGTCGTCGCCACCATCAAGGATCCCGAGCTTCACGGACACAGGCTGCTGGTACTGCAGCCCGTGCTGCCCGACCGCACCCCGGTCGGGCGCACGCTCGTCGCGGTGGATGCGGCCGGCGCCGGCGCCGGCGAGCACGTAATGTTCGTCCGCGGCCGCGAGGCGTCGTTCCCGTTCCTGCCCGGAGAGCCACCCGTCGACGCCTGCGTCGTGGGCATCGTCGACGAGTGGCACGTCGAGGACGCGAAGACGCAGCGCTGAAACCTGGAACGCAGTCATGCAGATCGGCCGGGTCATCGGAACCGTCGTCTCGACGCAGAAGCACCACAAGCTCGAAGCGGCGAAACTGCTGCTCGTACAGCCGACCGATCCGTACGGCGTCGACCGCGGCGTGCCGCTGCTGACGATCGATTCGGTCGGCGCGGGTGTCGGGGAGCGGGTGCTCGTCGTTGTCGAAGGACGGGCGGCCGGCGCGGCGCTGCGGCGGACCGCGGCGCCGGTCGACGCGGCCATCGTCGGCATCGTCGACGAGGTGACGATCGACCCGGAGGCCGACGGCCGCACGGAGGCCGGCTCGTGACCGACGCGGAGCTGCGCGCGCTCGTTCGCGACGCGGTTGCCCGTCGCCTCGGCCGTGCGGACGGCGGCACGGGTGGCAACCGGCCGCCGGCCGCGGCGCCGGTGCCTGCACCGGCAGCGGGTGCACCCGACGCCACCAGCGCGCCCCATCCCTGGCGCGATCATCCGAGTCACCACATCTACCTGTCCGTAGTGAACGTCGATGGCGCGTGCGTCATCGAGCCGTCGGTGGCGTGCGATCACTGCGGATACTGCAGGAGTCACGGTCACTGATGGCTTTCGTTCTGGCGACGGCGGCGCTGCCGCCGTCGATCGCCGCGCTGCTGGCGCCCATCGAACTGCGGACCATCGCCGGTACCACCGACCGCCAGGCATTCCTGGCGGCCGTACGCGGCGCGTCGGCGCTGATGACGATGGTGACCGACCGGGTCGACGACGAGGTGCTCGACGCGGCGGGGCCCGGGCTGCGGATCGTGGCGAATGTCGCCGTCGGCTACGACAACCTCGACGTGGCGGCCATCAGGCGCCGGGGGATCGTGGCCACCAATACGCCCGACGTGCTCACCGGTGCGGTCGCCGAGTTCACCTGGGGAATGATCCTCGCCGTCACGCGCCGCCTGGGCGAGGCCGAGCGGCTCGTGCGCGCCGGCGGCTGGAAGGGCTGGGGCTTCGACTTCCTCACGGGAACCGAGCTGGCCGGCAAGCAGCTCGGCATCATCGGTGCCGGGCGCATCGGCCGCGACGTGGCGCGCCGCGCTTCGGCGTTCGATGTGCGCGTCGTCTTCGGTGGACGCCGGCCGGGACCCGACGTCGACGGCCATCCGGTGCGGTCGATCGACGAAGTGCTGCAGACGTCCGACATCGTGTCGCTGCACGTGCCGCTCCGCGACGATACCCGGCATCTGATCGACGCGCGGGCCATCGGGCTGATGAAGCCGACCGCGTTTCTGATCAACACCGCCCGCGGCGCCGTCGTTGACGAGGCGGCGCTGGCCGACGCGCTCGAGGCCCGGCGCATCGCCGGCGCCGCGCTCGACGTCTTCGAGCGCGAGCCCGTCGTGCATCCCACACTGCTGACGCTCGAGAACGTCGTCCTGCTGCCGCACCTGGGCAGCGCGACGGTCGAGACCCGCACCGCCATGGCGGAGCTGGCGGCGAAGAACGTGAAGGCGGTGCTCGACGGCCGTGCGCCGCTGACGCCGCTGTGAGCACGCCGGCCGTCGTCCTGCGCCGCATCGCACGCGCGATGCGCGGCATGAACGATCTGGCGGTCGAGAAGATCAGCCAGGAGAGCCGGCAGGACCCGTTCCGCGTGCTGATCGCCACGCTGCTGTCGGCGCAGACGCGCGACCCTGTCACACATGCCGCCTCGACGCGCCTTTTTGCCGTGGCCGATACGCCGCAGGCGATGATGGCGCTGAGCGAGGCGCGCATCGCGAAGCTCATCTATCCGGTCAGCTTCTACCGGACGAAGGCAGTGCACGTCCGCGCGTGCGCGCGGAAGATCGTCGAGGAGTACGACGGACGCGTCCCCGCCACGATGGAGCAGCTGCTGACGCTTCCCGGTGTCGGCCGGAAGACGGCGAACCTCGTGCTGATCCTGTCGCACGCGAGCCGCGACAACATCTGCGTCGACACGCACGTGCACCGCATCTCGAACCGGCTGGGGTGGGTGCGGACGAAGACGCCCGAAGAGACCGAGCACGCGCTGTACCGTGTCGTGCCGCGGCGGTACTGGGCCGAGGTGAACCTGCGGCTCGTGACGTGGGGACAGAACGTGTGTCGTCCCGTCTATCCACGCTGCGGCGCCTGCGTGCTCGCCGATGTCTGTCCTAAGATTGGCGTAACGGGACAGGGACGCTGACCTGGGCTGACCGTCCAGGCTGGAGGAGGAATCATGCGGCGATTCGCACTGCTGATCGCGTGTCTCCTGGTGCTGGCCCCGGCACTGCTCGCACAGGAGAAGCCGGCCAACCCGCGGATGATCATCGAGACGGCGAAGGGCTCGATCGAGATCGAGTTCTTCCGCGACGAGGCGCCGAAGAGCGTCGAGCACATCCTGGGGCTCGCCAGGCGCAACTTCTACCGCGCGCAGCGGATTCACCGCGTCGAGCGGACGCTCGTGCAGTTCGGCGACCGCAACTCTCGAGACATGACCCGCCGCGACTGGTGGGGGCGCGGCGGCAGCGGAACGCCGATTGGCGTGGCCGAGTTCAACAAGCGATCGCACGTCCGCGGCGCCGTCTCGCTGGCCCACGGCGGCAACCCGGCTGGTGCCGACAGTCAGATGTTCATCGTGAAGGTCGCCAGCCCGGGCCTCGACGGCAAGCACGTCGTCATCGGCCGCGTCGTCCAGGGGATGGACGTTGTCGACAGGCTCGAGGTCGCCGATCAGCTGAAGCAGGTCACGGTCGTCGAATAGCGGCCGGCGTCGCGGGGGCGGAACCGACGCTGCTGCGCATCAGAGCGGCAGGCCGTCGGTCTGCACGATGCCGTCCAGATCCGGGTAGCGCTCGACCATCGCCCGTGGATAGATGCCCGGCACGTCCTGGCCGAGCTGATGACGCAGGATCGCCGCATTGGCCGCGGCCTTGGCCGAGAAGTGATTGTTCAGGTACATCACCACCGGCCGCCCCGCGGCTTCGACCTCGCGAGCGGCATCGGCGAAGACGGACAGCTCCTCGGGTGAGTAGAGGTAGTTGTAGCGATCTTCGGCGCGGTCGTGGGTCCACCACTGTGCGGCATTCCGTCCGTGCAGCCGGATGTAGCAGAGCCGCTCGCCGGCCGTCGACGGGGAGTCCGGCAACGCCTGGCGGATCGATGTCCGGAACTTCGGCTCGTCGATGAGGACCCACGAAGCCCCGTGCGTGTCGAGGACCGCCCGGGTCGCGTCGGCCTCGTCGCTCCACGACCGGTGCCGCAGCTCGACGGCCGTCGGGTACCCGCGGAGCGCGCGCAGCAGCCAGTCGAGGTAGTCGCGCGTTTCCTCGCCTGCCTGGAAGCTCGGCGGGAACTGGAGCAGCAGTGCCACGAGCCGGTTCGCCGACACGATCGGATCGATGCCGGTCCTGAAGGCGTCGAGGTCGCCCAGCGTCACGTCCCAGTCGGCCGCCCCGTACTTCTCGATGTACATGTCCGGGTGCGTGAATTTCTGGAACAGCTTGACGGCGAAGCGGAACGACGACGGCGTGCGCTCGATCCAGCGCGACGTCATGGCCGGATCGGGCTGGCGATAGAACGTCGAGTTCACCTCGACCGTGTCGAAGTGCCCGGCGTACCAGGCGAGCTCGTCGAAGCCGGCCGGTCGTCGCGCCGGGTAGAACACGCCGTTCCAGGTGCCGCGGCCCGACGGATAGCTCCAGCCGGATGTTCCGACCAGGATGGCCATGTGAAAGAAGATACGTCGGTCCGGTTCAGCGGCCGGCCGGCAGCTCGCGCGCGAGCAGCTCGACCACCTCTGCCGGCTTCTCGGCATGAATCCAGTGGCTGCCCTCGAGCTCGTGCACGACGACGCGCGGCGGGCCGATGGCGCGCAGGCGCTCGAGTGCCTCGTCGCTCACCACGCGCGAGTCGGTCGCCTTGATCAGGTGAAACACATGCGGCAGTGACCGGTCTTCGACGACCGGCCAGAGGTCGGCGCCGAAGAAGTCGCGGAGCAGCGTTTCCATCACGTCGAAGTCGAGCTGCCACTCGAAGGCGCTGCCACGCCGGACGAGGTTCGAGGCCATCCACTGCGCGATGTGCGGGGACCAGCCGCCGGCACCGAGGGCCGCAACCGCCTCTTCGCGATCGGCGAATCGCGCCGGGAGACTCCTGACCGATTCCAGCATCCGCCAGGCGCTTCCGGACGGCGGCTGGGCTTCCGGCGTCGAGTCGACGAGCCACACCTGCATGGGGCGGGTGCCGGTCCGGGCGGCCACTTCGAGCGCGACCTTGCCGCCGAACGAGTGCCCCAGCACGGCCCCGGGCGCGAGTCCTTGGCGCGAAAGCCAGGCGCTGATATCGGCCGCAAGGCCGGCAACCGTGTCGCCGTGAGCGCCGGGCGGCGACCCGCCGTGGTGCGGCAGGTCGACCAGCAGGCACTGGACGTCGGACCGGCGCTCGACGAGCCGTTTCGCGATGAACTGCCAGTTGCGTCCCCGGCCGTAGATGCCGTGGAGCATCAGGATGGTAAGCGGCGCTCCGGGACTGCCGACCCGGGCCACCGAAGGCGAGGCGGGCATGGCCTCATGGTACCGGACTGTCTGTCACAATTGAGCGTCGGATGCTGACCGTCTTCGAGATCTACCTGTCCATTCAGGGCGAATCCACCTACACGGGCCGCCCGTGCGTCTTCGTCCGCCTCGCGGCCTGTAACCTCCGGTGTGTATGGTGCGATACGCCATATGCCTTCACGGGCGGGGCGAAGATGACGGTCGACGAGGTGGTAAGCCGCGTGCAGGCGTTTGACTGTCCTCTGGTCGAGCTCACCGGCGGCGAGCCGCTGCTGCAGCCCGGCGCGATTCCGCTCATGCGCCGGCTGGTTGACGCCGGCTGCGAGGTGCTGCTCGAGACGGGCGGGCACATGTCGATTGCCGACGTTCCGCACGAGGTCGTGCGAATCGTCGACGTGAAGTGCCCGGGCAGCGGCGAGGCCGATCGGATGCACTGGCCGAACCTCGATCTGCTTGCGCCGCACGACGAGGTGAAGTTCGTCGTCGCCGATCGCCGCGACTTCGACTATGCCGCTGACGTCGTCGAGCGGTACGGGCTCGACCGCCGCGTGCGGGCCATTCTGTTCTCGCCGGTGTTCGGCGAGCTGGCGCCGGCCGAGCTGGCGCGCTGGATACTCGAGCAGCGCCGCGCACCCTCCTGGCGCCTGCAGCTGCAGACGCACAAGTACATCTGGGATCCGGCGGCGCGGGGAGTGTGAACGTGCAGCGGGCAGTCGTTCTGCTTTCGGGTGGGCTCGATTCGGCGACGGCGGCGGCCGCGGCGCGCCGCGAGGGCTGGAAGCTGTATGCGCTGACGGTCCGCTACGGCCAGGTCCATCAGGTCGAGATCGATGCCGCGCGACGCGTGGCGGCCGCGCTCGGCGTCGAGCGGCACGTCGAGCTCGACGTCGACCTGCGGGCCTTCGGCGGTTCGGCGCTCGTCGGCGACGGCGAGATTCCGAAGTCCGACGCTGGTGAGATCGGGCGCGACATCCCGGCGACCTACGTGCCGGCGCGCAACACGATCCTGCTGTCGCTGGCGCTCGGCTGGGCCGAGGTGCTCGATGCCGGGCGAATCGTCATCGGCGTCAATGCGGTCGACTATTCCGGCTATCCCGACTGTCGGCCGGCATTCATTGCTGCCTTCGAGTATCTGGCCACCCTGGCGACGAAGGCGGGGCTCGAGGGACGGGCGCCCCGCATCTGGGCGCCGCTGCAGGATCTGACGAAGGCAGGTATCATCCGCCTGGGGCTCGAGCTCGGACTGGACTACGCGCTGACGCACAGCTGCTACGACCCGCTCCCCGACGGGCGGCCGTGCAGGCGCTGCGACAGCTGCATCCTGCGCGCCCGCGGCTTCGCCGAGGCCGGCGTGCCGGATCCGCTCTTTACCGGCAGGGACCGATGACCGTCAGGCTGTACTACGACGACAGCGCGCTCACGACCTTCGACGCCGTGGTCGAGGCCTGCACGCCGCTCGGCGACAGCTACGACGTACGGCTCGACCGCACGGCGTTCTACCCGACGTCGGGCGGCCAGCCCAACGACATCGGCCACCTCGGCGGACGCACGGTCGTCGACGTGGTGGATCACGGCGACGGCATCGCCCACCTCGTCGACGGTCCGCTCGAGCCCGGGACGAGCGTCCGCGGCGAGATCGATGGCGCGCGGCGGCGCGACCACCGCGAGCAGCACAGCGGACAGCACGTCCTCTCGGCCGCCCTGCTGCGCACGGCCGGCATCGACACGGTCGGCTTTCACCTGGGCCGCGACGTCTCAACGATCGATCTCGACCGCGAGGCGACGCCGGCCGAAATCGAGGCGGCCGAAGCCGAGGCGAACCGGCTGGTGCGCGAGAACCTGCCGGTCGTTGTCCGGTACGCGGATGCGACCGACGCCGACGCGCTCGGTCTGCGGCGGGCGCCGAAGAAGGCCGGGCTGCTGCGGATCGTCGACATCGAAGGGGTCGATCGTTCCGCGTGCGGCGGCACGCACGTCGCCCGCACGGGTGAGATCGGGCTCGTGGCCGTGATCGGCGCCGAAAAGGTCCGCGGCGGGACCCGGCTGCAGTTCGTGTGTGGCGGGCGTGCGGAGCAGGCCTTCCGGGAGGTCCGTGCGCGACTGGCCGATGCCGCGCGAACGCTCGGCGTCGGGCCGGCCGACGTTCCGGTCCACGTCGCCAGGCTGGCTGAGGCGAATCGCCGGCTCGAGCGCGCCGTCACGGCGATGCAGGAGGAACTGGCCGGGCTGCGCGCGCCGCTGTGGCGCGCCGACGCTGCGGGCATCGGCCCCTGGCGGCTCGTGGCCCGCGAGGTCGACGACGACCGTGCGGCTGCATTGAAGGGGATGGCACAGATGGTCGTCCGGGAGCCGGGTTACGTCGTCGTGGTCGTCGGGCGCGGGCGGCCGGCGCCGGTCGTCGTCGCGCGATCCACCGACGTCGGTCTCGACGCCGGCGCCTTCGTGCGCCGGATGGTCGACGCTCACGGGGGCCGCGGGGGCGGACGCCCGGAGCTCGCCCAGGGCGGCGTCGAGGGCGAAGCCGCGGCCGTGCTCGCATGGGCGGCCGGACAGATCGAGCGGCTCGCCCGCGAGGCCGCGCCCGGCTGAGATCGGGCGCGCGCCCGTTCCGACACTGCCGGATCGACCGCTCGTTTCCGGCGGGATTGTCACGGTTTCTTCAAACCCGGGGCCCCGGAAGCGGCCGGAACCCGTGCGTTACAATCGAGCTTTCCGTGTTCGAATCGGCGTTCAGGTTGTTCTTCAAGTACGAACCGCTCGTATTCGAGCAGGGGCAGTTCGTACTCGGCGCCACCCGGTCCATGTGGCTGGTCGCGCTTGCGGCCATCGCAGCCGCCTTGTACGTCGCCTGGACGTACTGGCAGCTGCGGGCAATCGAGAGCCGCCCGCGCGCCATCCTGCTCGCCACCCGCATCGCGCTGCTGCTCGTCCTGATCGTCGCCCTCCTGCGGCCCATGCTGCTGCTGCGCGTTGCCGTGCCGCAGCAGAACGTGGTGGGCGTGCTGATCGACGATTCGCGCAGCATGCAGGTGGCCGACGAGGGCTCCGGTACGCGTGCCGACTATGTGCGCTCGCAGATTGACGGCGAGGGTGCGCCGCTGCTCGATGCGCTCAACCGCCGGTTCGTGACCCGGGTCTTTCGCTTTTCGTCCTCGGCCGAGCGGCTGCGAGCGGCCGGGGACCTGACCTTCCAGGGCACCGCCACCCGGATCGGCGACGCCATCGCCCGCGCGCGCGAGGAACTGAGCGGTCTGCCGGTGGCCGGGCTCGTCGTGCTGACCGACGGTGCCGACAATGCCGACACGACGCTCGACCAGCCGATCGCGGCGCTGCGCGCCGAGGGCCTGCCGGTGTTTGCCGTCGGCGTCGGCCGCGAGCGGCTGTCGCGCGACGTCGAGATCACGCGCGTCGAAACGCCACGCCGCGTGCTTCGCGGCGCCTCGCTCGTTGTCGACGTGGTCGTCACACAGAGCGGCTACGCCGGCCGTACCGTGCCGATCGTCGTCGAGGAGGGCGGCCGGACGATTGCGATGCAGGACGTGACGCTGCCGCCCGACGGCGAGGCGCGCACCGTCAAGGTCCGGTTCAAGGCCGCCGATGCGGGCGTGCGCACCTTCCGGTTCAGCCTTCCGGAACAGGACGGCGAGGAGGTCGTGCGCAACAACCAGCGCGAGGCGCTCATCGACGTTCGCGACACGAACGAGCGGATCATCCTTGCCGAGGGTGAGCCGCGTCCCGAGGCCAAGTTCATCCGCCAGGCGACCGAGGACGACGACCAGGTGAGCGTCGTGCTGCTCCTGCGGACCGCAGCGGCCACCGCCAATGCGCCCGACAAGTTCCTGCGCCTCGGCGTCGAATCCCCCGATGAGCTGCAGTTCGGGTTCCCGACGACGCGCGAGGAGCTGTTCCGGTATCGCGGGCTGATCATCGGCAGCTTCGAGGCTGCGGCGTTCACGCCCGAGCAGCAGCGGATGATCGAAGACTTCGTCGCGGTGCGCGGCGGCGGGCTGCTCGTGCTCGGCGGCGCCGGATCGCTCGGTGAAGGCGGGTGGGCCGGAACCCCGCTGTCGAACGCGCTGCCGATCGCGATCAGCGGGGGCGTGCGCGAGCCGATCATGCCGCCCATCGAGCTGACAGTGCGCCCGACGCCGCTCGGCGCCGGGCACCCGGCCGTGCAGATTGCCGACACGGAAGCGGCGGCGGCCGGGAAGTGGGAGCAGCTGCCGACGCTCTTCTCGGTGAACGAGGCGCCGGTGTCGGCGCTCAAGCCGGGAGCAAGCCTGCTGCTCGATGGCCGCGATCGGAACAATCGGCGGCACGTCGTGCTCGCGTTCCAGCGCTACGGGCGCGGCAAGTCGCTCGTGCTTGCCGTGCAGGACAGCTGGCTGTGGCGGATGCACGCGTCGATGCCGGTCGAGGATACGACGCACCGCTACTTCTGGCAGCGTCTCGTGCGCTGGCTCGTCGACGGCGTGCCCGATCCGACCACGGTCACCGTCGCCCCTGAAGTCGTCGAGCCGGGCGAGCCGGTGACGATCACGGCCGAACTGTTCGACCGCGAGTTCCGCGGGATCAACGACGCGCGCGTGCAGGCGCACGTGACCGCCCCGTCGGGGCGCACCGAGACGGTGGCGCTCGACTGGACGATCGAGCGGGACGGGGAGTACCGCGGCCGCTTCACGCCCGCCGAGAACGGTATTTACCGCATCGTCGTCGACGGCGTGCGCGCCAGCGGGGAGCTCACCGGGACGGGTGACGCGCACGTGCGTGTCGGCCCGAGCGATGCCGAGTACTTCGACGCCGGCATGCGCGCGTCGCTGCTGCGGCGGCTGTCGGAGGAGACTGGCGGACGCTTCTTCCGGTCGTCGGACACGGCGCTGCTGGCCGATGCCATCAGCTTCAGCGGGCGCGGGGTGACGGTCGTCGAGGAGCGCGATCTGTGGGACATGCCGATCGTGCTGCTCGTGGTCGTGGGGCTGATGGCGGCCGAGTGGCTCACGCGCCGCAGGTGGGGGCTGGCATGAAGCCGGGCGTCCGCCGCGCGGTCGCACTGCTCGCGGCAGCGGCCTGCGTAGGCGGCACGGCGCTGGCGCAGCGCGGATCACGCTCGTGGTCGTCGAGCGAGAACCAGCCGTACGACGGCCGGTTCGTCTTCGTGCGCATGTCCTATCCCACGATGATCGGGATGGGATTCGGGCGCCAGGGCGCGCCGTGGGCGCACGACTACCCGGTGGGCGAGGCGAACTTCCTGCGGATTCTCACCGCGGTGAGCAACGTCCACGCGAATCTCGACGGCACGAACGTGTTGGGCTTCGAGGACCCGGAGATTTTCCGGTTTCCTGTCATTTACCTGGTCGAGCCCGGATACTGGGAGCTGAGCGAGACCGGAGTCGAGACGCTGCGGGCGTACCTGCAGAAGGGCGGGTTCCTGATTGTCGACGACTTCCCGTACTGGGCGTGGCCGCAGTTCGAACTGCAGATGCGGCGGGTGTTCCCCGATCTGCAGTGGTTCGACCTGGACGTCACGCACCCGATCTTTCACACGTTCTTCGACATCGAAACGCTCGACATCGTGCCGGCGTATCCGGCGCTCGGCGACCGCCCGATCTTCAGGGCGCTTTTCGCCGACAACGACCCGTCGGGCCGCATGTACGTGATTGCGAACTACCAGAACGACCTGTCGGAGTTCTGGGAGTTCTCCGAATGGGGGTTCTACGCGATCGAGGCGACCAACGAAGCCTACAAGGTTGGCGTGAACCAGTTCATATATGGCCTGACGCGCTAGCACCGGGCGGCAGCGTCAGGCCGGGACACGGCACGGGGGTGGGGCCCCGCGCCCGCAAGGAAAGGTCGACACCGTGGAAGCAGCAGAGAAGACCGTGGCAGCCATGGACTCCGGCGACGTCGCGCTCGCCGATCGGATGAACGAGGGACGACGCCGGATTGAGGCCGAGCTGCGCAAGCTCATCATCGGCCAGCAGGAGATCATCGACCAGATCCTGCTGACGCTCTTCGTGGGCGGCAACAGCCTGATCATCGGCGTGCCCGGCCTGGCCAAGACGATGCTGATCCGGACGCTGGCGCAGGTGCTCGACCTGCGGTTCAACCGCATCCAGTTCACGCCCGACCTGATGCCGTCCGACATCACCGGGACCGACATCATCCAGGAGGATCCCGAGACGGGGCGGCGCCAGATGGTGTTCTCGCCGGGGCCGATTTTCGCGAACATCGTGCTGGCCGACGAGATCAACCGCACGCCGCCGAAGACGCAGGCGGCGCTGCTCGAGGCAATGCAGGAGCACCGCGTCACGATTCAGGGGCGCACCTATCAGCTCGAGGAGCCGTTCTACGTCTTTGCTACGCAGAACCCGATCGAGCTCGAGGGCACCTATCCGCTTCCGGAGGCGCAGCTCGACCGCTTCATGTTCCACATCGTGGTCGAGCACCCGCCCGAGGACGAAGAGTACGAGATCGTGCGCACGACGACCGCGGTGCTCGATCCGCACTTCGAGCGGCCCATCACCGGTGCCGAGCTGATCGCGTTCCAGCAGCTGGTGCGTCGGGTTCCCGTCGCCGAGCCGGTCATGCGTTATGCGCTGCGTCTCGTGCGTGCCAGCCGGCCGAAGGACACCACGGCGCCCGAGTCGGTGAAGAAGTACGTGGCGTTCGGCGCCAGCGTGCGTGCGGCGCAGTACCTGATGCTCGGCGCCAAGGCGCGTGCGCTCACCGACGGCCGCTATCACGTGAGCTTCGACGACGTGCGGGCGCTGGCGCACCCGGTGCTGCGGCATCGGATCCTGACGAACTTCCGTGCCGAGTCGGAGGGCATCACGAGCGACGCGCTCATCGACGAGCTGCTCCGCGTGGTGCCGGTGCCGCGCTCGGGTCTGTAGCACGGGGAAGGAGCGACGCGCGATGGAAACGCATCTCGTCCCGGGCGCCCGGTTCGTCGACCCGAAGGTGCTGGCGCGCGTCAAGGACCTGGAGCTGCTGGCACGCACCGTCGTCGACGGCTTCATCAACGGTCTGCACCGCGCGCCGCACTTCGGCGCGTCGGTCGACTTCGCCGAGCATCGCGGCTACGTGCCGGGCGACGACATCCGCCACGTCGACTGGCGGCTGTACGCGAGGACCGATCGCTACTTCATCAAGCAGTACGAAGCCGACACGAACGCCAACCTCGTGATTCTGCTCGACGTGTCGAGGTCGATGTCGTTCGCGAGCGCCGGCGTGTCGAAGCTCGAATATGCGAAGTTCCTGGCCGCCTGCCTCGCCTACCTGTCGCACCGGCAGCGCGATCGGGTCGGCATCGTCACGTTCGACGAGGAGATCGTCGCCTGGGTCCCGGCGTCGGCGAAGCACTTCCACGTGCTGCTCCACACGGTAGATCGTGCGGCGGCCGAGCGGCCGGGGCGACTGATCGACAATCTCGAGCGGCTGATCGACCGATTCAAGCGCCGCAGCCTCGTCGTGCTCATCTCGGACCTGTACGAGAGCCCGGAGCGGCTGGTCGAAGTGCTCGCCCCGTACCGGTTCGGCGGCCACGACCTGGCCGTATTCCACGTGCTCGATCCCGCCGAGATCTCCTTCCCGTACGACGAGCCGTCGCGGTTCGTCGACCTGGAGAGCGGCGAGGAGATGCCGGTCGTGCCCGACCGGTTTGCAGAAGAGTATCGACGGCTCGTCAGGGAGCACATCGAGGCGCTGCGCGCGCGCTGCATC
The DNA here is from genome assembly GCA_003242705.1 of Acidobacteriota bacterium. Taxonomy (GTDB): domain Bacteria; phylum Acidobacteriota; class Vicinamibacteria; order Vicinamibacterales; family SCN-69-37; genus SCN-69-37. The sequence continues at coordinate 17,089 of QGVF01000018.1, read as the reverse complement.
GACGTGCGCATCGACTACACGCTGCTTGAGACGAGCCGGCCGCTCGACGAGGCGCTCTTCGCGTACCTGTCGAGCCGCGAGCGCTCGATGCGCACCCGGTAATCCGTCATGTCGTTCCTCGCCCCGCTCTTTCTGACCGCCCTTGCCGCCATCGCGGTGCCGATCTTCGTGCACCTGATCCAGCGCGAGCGGCGCACGGTCGTCGAGTTTCCGTCGCTGATGTTCGTGCAGCGGATTCCGTACCAGTCGGTCGAGCGGCGGCGCATCCACAACTGGCCGCTGCTGCTGCTGCGCATCGCGGCGCTGGCGGCGATCGTCGTCGCGTTCGCGCGTCCGTTCACGGCAGTCGATCCCGTGCAGGCGGCCGCCAGTGGCGATCGCGAGGTGGTGGTGCTGCTCGATCGGTCGGCGAGCATGGGCTACGGCGATCGCTGGGCGCGTGCGCAGGCCGAGGCGCGGCGGATCGTGGACGGCCTGTCGGGCAGCGATCGGGCGACCATCGTGGCGTTCGACGACACGCCCGAGGAGCTCGTCCGAGCCTCCTCCGATGCTGGCTCGCTCCGGGCGGCCATCGACGCTGCGACGGTCTCGTCGGGCGGCACGCGATTCGCCCCGGCGCTGCGGCTGGCGCAGAGCCGCTTCAGTATGTCAGGTGCCGCGCGGAAGGAGGCGTTCCTCATCAGCGACTTCCAGCGGAGCGGCTGGGTGCGGCAGGAGGACATCGCCCTGCCCGAGGGGGCCACCATCACACCGGTGCCGGTCGTCGACGACGACGTGGCAACGGTCGCGGTCGCATCGGTCGCGCTGCAGCGAGAGCCGTTCTCGGGGGCCGAGCGCGTGACCGTCACGGCCGGTGTCGTCAACCGCGGTGCCGTTGCGGTGCCGGGCCTCGACGTTTCGCTCGAGATCGACGGGCGCGTCGTCGGACGGCAGACGATCGACCTCGAGCCGCAGGCGACCGGCGCCGTGACGTTCGAGCCGGTGACTGTGGCCGAAAGCGACGTGCAGGGCATCGTCCGCGCCGGGACCGACGCGCTGCCGGCCGACAACAGCTTCTACTTCGTGATTTCACCGGTGCGTCCGGTCCGCGTGCTCGTCGTCGACGGTGACGCAGCGGATCAGGCCGGCCTCTTTCTCCGGACGGCTCTCGGACTTGGACGCGAGCCGTCCTTCGTTGTCGAGCAGGTCCAGGCGTCGCGGCTGACGCCGGAGCTGCTCAGCGGCAAGGCAGTCGTCATCGTCAACGATGCCGCGCTCAGCAGCGCGGCCGCCGAGACGCTCGGGGCCTTCGCCGAACGAGGCGGCGGCATCCTGCTGGTCGTTGGCGAGCGCACGCCACCCGGCGGATGGGCTGCCGTGCCGGGCACCGTGTCCGCGCCGGTCGATCGCATGGAGGCGCGCGGCGCGACGCTCGGATACCTCGATTACAGCCACCCGGTCTTCGAGCAGTTCAGGGATCCGCGCAACGGCAGCTTCTCGGCAATCCGGTTCATCCGGTACCGCGCGATGCAGCCGCAGGAAGGTGATCGCGTGCTGGCACGGTTCGATGACGGGGCACCGGCGCTCGTGGAGCGTCGCGTCGGGGCCGGACGCGTGATCGCGCTGACGTCGAGCCTGAACGGGACCTGGAACGAACTGCCGCGCCACGCGATGTTCCTGCCGCTGCTCCACGAGCTGGCCGCCTACCTGGCGCAGCACGAGACGCCCGAGGCGTGGGTGACGGTCGGGCGCATGCTCGACGTTTCGGCACCGGTCGCCGCGCTCGTCCGCGAGGGGCAGCTGTCGGCTGCCGGTGCCGCCGGCGACGTGCGTGGGGTCGTCGTCACGCCGTCGGGGCGGCAGGTGACGCTCGGGGCCGGCGGGGCCGAGTCGATTCTGCTGAGTGAGCAGGGCTTCTATTCGGTGCGGATCGCCGGCACCGGCAATCGGCCGCCGTATGTCGTAGCGGTCAATCTCGCGCCGGAGGAGTCCGACCTGACGCCGATCGACCCGGCGCTCGTGCTGGCGTCGACGGTTCCGGGAGGCGTCGCGGGTGCGCCGATGGATGTGGAGCCGCTCTCGGCGGCCGGGATGGAGAAGCGCCAGTCGCTCTGGTGGTCCCTGCTTGTCGTGGGGCTCGCCGCGCTGCTGGTAGAGGGGGCGCTGTCGAACCGTCTGTCGAAGAAGGTCGTCCGACGGGTGGGCGTGCAGCCTGGGGGCGCCGGGACAGAGGGGTAACGTTCCGCAGCCACCTGTGAACAGATTGTGTCGCCCGGCTGGCGGTGCGACGCGGGTGATAAGCTCGATCCCGGGGTTTAGCCAGGAGTTACGTCATGGCCGATGTACGTGGCGGCGCGGAGCGTCAGGAACTCGTCGACGTCATTCGGGCAGTCCGCCGCCGCTGGCGCATGCGCCTGCTGCTGCGGGGAGCCATCGTTGCATTCGGCGGGGCGCTGCTGGTGCTGCTGCTGGCGTCGTGGGGGCTCCAGGTGTGGCGGTTCAGTCCGGCGTCGATCGTCGGGCTGCGCGCGGCGGTCTTTGCGGCGTTCGCCGCGCTGCTGGTCCTCTGGCTCCTCGGCGTGCGGCGCCGCGCCACGGATCTGCAGGTCGCGCTCTACATCGAGGAGCACGAGCCGTCGCTGCAGGCTGCGATCCTGAGCGCGGTCGATGCAGGTGCCACCGGCGGCGATACCGGACGGCGTGAGCCCGTGCCGCAGCCGATTCTCGACCGCATGATCGAGCAGGCGGTCGACAGGTGCCGACGGTCCGAGAACGTCCGTGCGGTCGGCCGCCAGGCCGTACGGCGGTATTCGCTCCTGCTCGGCACGATCGTGGCTGCGGCCGCGCTCCTGCTCGCCGTCGGGCCCGAGTTCTTCCGTCAGGGGGCTTCGGCGCTGCTCGTCCTGTCGCGCGACGCCGAGGCGGCGAGCCCCTATGCCATTCGCGTCGAGCCGGGCGACGTGACGGTTCCCAAGGGCGCCGACCAGATCGTTCGCGCCCGGCTTTCAGGGTTCCGATCGCTCGAGGTCACCGCGTACGTCCGGCCCGAGGGGGCCGCCGAGTATCAGACCGTTCCGCTCGTGCCCGGCGGCGCCGACGACGTCTTCGAAGGGATGCTCTTCGACGTGGCGGCGAACGTCGAGTACTACGTCGAGTCCGACGGCATCCGATCGCCGACCTATCGGATGACGGTCGTGGAGCTGCCCGCGGTCGACGTGCTCGAGCTCGAGTACGTCTATCCGTCTTATACGGGGCTGCCCCCGCAGCGCGTCGAGTCGGGGGGCGACGTGGCTGCGCTGCGCGGCACAGAAGTCCGCGTCCGTGTGACGCCGACCATGGCGGCACCCGGCGGGCGCCTGCAGCTCGAGCCGGGCGATCCGGCCGGTCTCGCGCCGCAGCCGGACGGCACGCTCACCGGAAGCTTCACGATCGCCGAGGATGGCTATTACCACGTCGAGCTCGACGGTTCGGGCGGCGAGCGTGTTGCCGCCTCGCCCCGCTTCACCATCGACGTGCTCGAGGATGCCGACCCGACGGTGTCGTTCGAGAAGCCGCGTCGGGATATCCGCGCCAACGCCCTCGAGGAAGTCTTCCTGCAGGTGCGCGCCGACGACGACTACGGCGTGCGGCAGCTCGAACTCTTCTATTCGATCAATGGCGGCGAGGAGCAGCGCATCGTGCTGCACCGCAGCGGGGATCGCCCGCTCACCGAAGTGAGCGCAGGCCACACGATCTACATGGAGGAGCTCGGCGTCGAGCCGGGCGACTTCGTGTCCTACTACGCGCGCGCGACCGACACCGACACGGTCGGCGGCCCCAAGTCGGCGACGAGCGACATCTACTTCATCGAGATTCGCCCGTTCAGCCAGGAGTTCCGGCGGGCGCAGAGCATGGCCGGCGGCATGGCCGGCGGCGGCGGAGGTGGTGGCGGCGATCAGGCGTTTGCGCTCTCCGAGCAGCAGCGGCAGATCATCGCGGCAACGTTCAACCTCGAGCGCGACCGGGAGAAGCTCGATCAGGCGAAGTTCCGCGAGGACGCCGTGTTCGTCGCGCTGTCGCAGGGCCGGCTGCGCGATCAGGTCGACGAGCTGATCGGACAGATGAAGCAGCGGCTCGGCGGCGCGTCGGAGAACCTGCGGCGGATCGCGGAGCTGCTGCCCGAAGCGTCCGCGGAGATGCGGACGGCGCAGGAAGCGCTCGATGCGCTCCGCACCAGGGAGGCTCTGGCCGCCGAGCAGCGCGCGCTGAAGGTGATCCAGCAGGCCGAGCAGCTGTACGACCTCGAAGTGCAGATGCAGGGTGGCGGTGGTGGCGGTGGTGGCGGCGGCGCGGGCCAGGCGTCGGAGCTGGCCGACCTGTTCCAGCTCGAGCTCGACCGCATGGCGAATCAGTACGAGATGCAGCAGAGCGCGAGGCAGCAGGGAACGGCCGCTGAGGTCGACGAAGTTGCCAACCGGCTGCGCGAACTTGCCCGCCGGCAGCTCGAGGCCGCCGAGCAGGCGGCGAGGCTCCGCAACCAGCAGGGCGGCGCCGCCGGTGCGGCCAGTCAGCGCGCGCTGGCTGAGGAGGTCGAGCGGACGGCGCGGCAGCTCGAGCAGCTGCGCCGCGATGCCGAACGCCAGGGCCAGCAGCGACAGGACCTCGCCGAGGCGGCGCGCCGGCTCCAGGACGCCGCCAATGCCATGCGGCAGGCCGCGGCCAACGGCAGCGACAACGGCGCGCAGACGCGGCGGGCCGCCGAGAGCCTGCAGCAGGCCCAGCGGCTGCTCGAGCAGAGCCGCACCGATCAGGCGAAGCAGACCGCCGAGCAGGCGGCGCAGCGCGCCGAGGCGCTGACCGAGCGCCAGCGCCAGATCGCGGCCGGCGTCGATGCGCTCAACAACGAGCAGGGACAGGCGCGTCTCGACCGGATGAACGCGCTGGCCGGCGAGAAGGACGAGCTGCGGCAGGGTGTGCAGCAGCTCGAGCAGGAACTCGACTCGCTCGCCCGCCAGGCGCTGTCGGCCGGACAGCGCGATGCGGCGCGGCGCTTCCAGGAGGCCGCCGGCGCCATCCGCGGTGAGGCGATCAAGGAAATCATCGACTACTCGAAACAGGCGATGGCCGGCGGACCGCGAACGTCGACGCCGGTCGAGCAGCGACTGACGCAGTCGCTCGACCAGCTTCGCGATCGCGTCAATCGGGCGCTCGAAGCGTCACGCGATGCCGAACGCGGTGAAGGTCTGGGGCGAGCGGCGCGGCAGGCGGCCGATCTGACCCGCGGCCTCAGTTCGCTCCAGGAGCAGATGCGGCAGATGGCCGAGCAGTCCCGATCCGGGCAGGGCGGTCAGCAGGGCCAGCCCGGTCAGCAGGGGCAGGACGGCCAGCAGGGTCAGAGCGGCCAGCAAGGGCAGAGTGGCCAACAGGGCCAGGGGGGTCAACAGGGCCAGGCGGGCCAGCAGATGGCCGGGGGGCAGGCTGGACAACAGGGCGGCGGCGGAGGACGTGCGGGCAGCCAGCGCCTGGGTGAGGCCTTCGGCGGCCCGCTCACCGACGACACCTTCGGTGCGGATGCGCGCGCCGGCTTCGGCGGCGGCGACTACGGCCGCCAGTGGCGCAGCACGGCCGGCCGGCTGGCGGCCGACGCCCAGCAGCTGCGGCGCCAGCTGCAGGAAGCCGGCGGCGCGGCCGAGGACCTGCGCGTTGTCGACGAAGTGCTGCGCACGTTGCGCGAGATGAGCGCCGGCAGCGGCGACGGCACGCCGAGCGGCCTCCAGGAGCTGTCGGCGGCCGCCCTCGACCGGCTCAAGCGGCTTGAGTTCGAACTGCGGCGCCGGACCGACACGACGAGCGACGAGCTCTACCTCGCCGGCCGCGACGATGCACCCGTCCGGTATCGGGCGCTGGTGGACGAATACTTCCGCGCACTGTCGCAGAATCAGCAGGGCCGCTAGCCGGCCCTGCTCTTTCACTTCAGCAGTTCTTACTGCCCTTCGTCCGGGCTGTCGGTATCGCTCTCGGCTGCTGCCGTGAGCGACTCGAGGTGTGAGACCACCGCGTCGAAGTCGGCGGCCGGGATTACCGCGGCCCCCGGTTCGCCCGGGCGAATCGCGTAGGCGCTGTCGCCCGCGCGCACGAGCGTGGCCCGCTCGTCCTGCGGCGCTTCGGCCGAGCCGGACTGCACGGCCACTTCCACCCGCGACCCCGACGCCGGCGCCTGGGCGACGAAGCGTTCCGCCCGCAGCGTCGACAGCGCATTGAGCAGATCCGTCATCGTCGTCTGATTGACGTCGCGTTCGTCGGGTTGCACCTGCGTCCAGCGCGTCGAACTGTCGTCGCCTTCGCCTGCCTTCTTCTCCCAGACGTAGGTGGCGGCATCGCGCGCTACTTCGAGCCGCCGGGCCGAGAATGCGCTGAACGCGAAGATGTCGCGCACCCGCAGGTCGTCGGCCGACTTGTTCAGGTCGGAGAAGAGCGTCTGGTCGATGGTGAACACGATCGGCCGTGCCAGGTCGCGCGCGTAAACCGACGACCCGTCGCGCTCGGCGCCGATGGCGAGCGTGGCGGTGGCCGAACCGGTGCGTGCCGTGATGGTCAGCCGCGGCCGGTCGAGTCCCCAGCTCCGCAGGTCGGCGGGCGTCGGCTCGTCGCCCTCGTGCACGATCGACGTCATCTGCGCGGCGCTCAGGCGCGAGACGAGGCTGTCGGCCGATGCGGCGTCGGCTCGGGTGTCGATCGGCTGTGCGAGCCGCCACGTGCCGTCGACCCGCGTGAGCGTCACGGCCGGTCCCCGCGAGGGCTCGAGGACCACTTCATCCACCGTCGCCTGTGCCAGCTCCAGGACCCGCCGGTTCCGCAGATCGAACGTCGTCCGGTTGAATGTCGACCGGTGGTAGATCGGCAGCAGGAGCAGGCGCGGGCTGTCGCTGGTGCGTGCGTAGAGGCCGGAGCTCGTTGGCGTCGTACTGCCGAGCCACAGCGTGCGCGACGCTCCGTCCGATGTCCTGAACGAAACCTCGACGTCGGCCGGTTCGAGCCCGAACGGCTCGAGGTTGCCGGGCGCTTCTTCGATGACGCGCTCGAGCTCGAGCGTCTCGAGGCTGCTCAGGATCGCGTCGACGGCCGAGGCGTCGGCCGTCGTCTGCACCGGTTCGACGACGGTCCAGTCGCCGTCGGTGCGGCGCAGCGCGGTGGCCTGGTCGGCGCCCGAGGCGCGAATCGTGAGCTCGGTGATGTCGTTCCGGTCGAGGCCGGCGAAGACTTTCTCGCGCCTGTCGGTGCCGGCCGGGTCGCGTTCCGATTCGACGAAGTAGATGTAGGCGCCGAGCCCGAGCGCGACCACGAGCAGTATCAGCAGCGAACGTCCACCCCGCATGGTTTCCGAATCTCCTCCGCGCCTATCCGCGCCGCCGCCAGTAGAGCCGGAAGGCGTTGGCGAACAGCACCAGCGGCACGATGACCATAGTGAACCAGAAGACGGCGGCACCCTGGCCGGCCGTCATCGAGATCGGGCGGCTCTCGGGATCGGCCGGGCGGATTGCGATGAGGTCTTCCTGCTGGGCGAGCCAGTTCGCCATGTTCAGGAAGAGGTCGCGGTTGCCCTGAATGCCGATGGCCCGATTGGCCGCGAAGTCGCTGTCGCCGACAACGACGATACGGGTCTCGGGCGTCGGGGCGTCGGTCGTTTCGCCTGAGTCGTCACTTTCACTCTCGTCGGACGCGGCTTCGGGGGCCTCTTCGGCAGGAGCAGCCACGGCGACGGCGATCGAGACGGGCCCGGCCAGGTCGTTGTCGCCGCGCTCCGGGCGTCCGGTGGCGAACAGGCCCTCGATGTCCGTTTCGGCCCAGCTCTGCGGACTCGTCTCGAGGAACGTCTGCGGGTAGCGGCCTTCCACCCCGCCCTCGACCGGCGCCACCGAACGTGCGAAGGGGAACGCCGTCATGATCCGGAAGTCGCGTGTGATCGGGTGCGTGACCGGCGTGGCGAGCGGGACCGAGGCGTCGGTGCCGAGCAGCTGGCCGATGCCGCTCGCGTCGATCAGCACGTTCCGGCCGACCTCGATGCCCCACTCGCGGGCGAGCTCGATGAGGCCCGTCACGTCGCCGGTCGATTCGGGGCCGGGCGGGTCGAGCATCAGCTGCAGCTTGCCGCCGCGTCGCAGGTACGCGCGCAGCGCCTGGAGCTCGTTGGGCAGGAAGTCCGTCGTCGGTCCGGCAACGACGACGACCGAAGCGTCGTCGGGGATCGAGCCCTGCTGGGCGATCGTCAACGGCTCGACCTCGAAGTTGTCGTTGCGCAGCGCGGCCACGAGCGTGCTGTAGCCGCGGGGATCAGTCCCGTTCGGATCGCCCTCGCCGTGTCCCTGCGTGAAGTAGATTTTCCGGACCCGGCCCTCGACGACGCGCTTGAGCGCATTGGTGACGGCCTGCTCGGTGCTTGCCGAGGCGCGCTCGGTGCGGCCTTCGTACTCGATGACGATCGTCGGGACCGACGTGATCTCGTACTTCTGCGCCTCGATCGGGTTGGCCTCCGCGTTGATGTACTGCACGTCGACCCGGCTCGAGTGGTAGGTGTACTCCGACAGCCGATCCTGATGTTCCTGCGGCGACCCGACGTAGAAGACGCGCATGGTCACCGGGCGATCGAGGCTGCGGAGAATCTGCACCGTCTGTTCCGACAGCGAGAACTGGTTCGCTTCGGTCAGGTCCCAGCGCTTGTTCTGGCGCGACGCGATCCAGTTGATGCCGACCAGGATGGCGAGCACGAGCACCACGCTCGTTGCCGTCACCGAGCCGTAGCGGACGCCGCGCCCGCTGAAGGCGCGGGCGATGTCGCGCCACTGCGTGAGGATGTAGACCGCAATGACGGCCAGGCCGGCGAACGCCAGCCGCTGCGACCACTGCGGCAGGTCGGGGCGCGCGAAGCGGAGGACGAGAGCGGCGCCGACGAGGGCGACCGCAATCCAGCCGAGTGCTGCAATCAGTCGCTTCACGGCTCAGCCCCTCCAGCGTTCGGTGTCGAGCGACTTCACCGTGAGGAACAGACCGAACACGATGAAGCTCAGGTAGAAGACCAGGTGCTTCGTGTCGATCACGCCCTTGCCGAAGTCGTCGAAGTGCTGCGTGACGGACAGGTAGTTGAGGATCGGTCCGAGTGTCGGACCGGCGGTGTCTGCCGCCCAGTTGATGATCCAGAAGAGCAGCGCCACGATGAAGGTGACGGTGCCCGCGATCACCTGGTTTGCCGTCAGGCTCGAGATGAACAGGCCCAGCGCCAGGAACGAGCTGCCGAGCAGCAGCAGGCCCAGATAGCCCGCCGCAATCGGCTTCCATTCGGGGCTGCCGAGGCCGAAGAGGATGACGATCGACACCAGCGTCACGAGCAGCAGGGCCGAATAGACGCCGACTGCGCCGAGGAACTTGCCGAGCGTGATTTCGACGTCGGTGAGCGGCGAGGTGAGCAGCAGCTCGATCGTCCCCGAGCGTTTCTCTTCCGCGTAGCTCCGCATCGTGAGCATGGGCAGGACGAACAGGACCAGCACGCTCGCGTTGCCGAGCAGCGGCCTGATCATGTCGGTGTTGACGTGGAGCGTCGGCGGGCCGCCGAACATGCCGGCGCGCATGCCGGTCTCCACGAAGTAAGTCAGGTAGACGTTGAAGAAGTAGCCGAAAACGACGGCCCAGAAGCCCATCAGCACCCAGGCGACGGGCGAGGCGAAGTAGCTCCGCAGCTCCTTGCCGGCGACTGCGGTGATGTTGTGCATCGTGTCAGCCATGCCTGGCCTCCTCTGCCTGCTCGCTGGTCGTCAACTGCAGGAAGATCTCCTCGAGGCTCATCCGCATCGGCCGGAGCTCGACGAGGCCCCAGCCGCCTTCCACGACCGTGCGCGCGACATCGCGCCGCACGTCACGGTTCGGCTCCGATTCGACCTCGTAGCCGGTGTAGCCGCTGGAACGGTCGCTCACCCTGACGCGCATGACGCCCGGAATGGCCTGCAGCGCGCCGGTCGCGTCGGCCGGGCCCTCGACCTGGACGTACAGCGACGCCGCGCCCTTGAGCTGGTGGGTGAGGTTGTCGGGTGTGTCGACGGCGACCACCCGCCCTTTGTTGATGATCACGACCCGCTGACACGTCTGCGCCACCTCGGGCAGGATGTGCGTGCTCAGCACGATGGTGTGCGTGCCGCCGAGGCTCCGGATCAGATCGCGGGTCTCCATGATCTGCTTCGGGTCGAGACCAGCCGTCGGCTCATCGAGGATGAGGACCTCGGGCTCGTGAATCAGCGCCTGGGCGAGCCCGACACGCTGCCGGTATCCCTTGGACAACTTGCCGCAGGCACGGTTGGCCATGTCCTCGATGTGGGTCTTCCGCATGACCGACCGGATCCGCTCGTCGCGCTCCGCCCGGTTCATCCGTCCCGCCTTGATGTGCGAGACGAAGGTCAGGTACTCGCGCACGGTCATGTCGGGGTAGAGCGGCGGCGTTTCCGGCAGGTACCCGGTCCGACGCTTGGCCTCGACGGGGTGCGTGAAGACGTCGTAGCCGGCGACGACCGCCCGGCCTTCGGTGGCGGGCATGTAGCCGGTGAGGATACGCATCGTGGTGGTCTTCCCGGCCCCGTTCGGACCGAGGAAGCCGAGAATCTCCCCGGCCTCGACCCTGAAGCTCACGTCGTCGACGGCCGTGAACGGGCCATAACGTTTCGTGAGGTTCTGGACCTCAATCATGAGCGATTCCTCTGTTCGCGCTAGTGAAGCAGGCGCCGGGATCGGCGCCTGGTCGGGCTGCTAAAACCCGCTGATACACCTGTTTACCGCAGTTGTCGCAGCGCCGCATCGTAGTGCGTGCTGAAAAGACGTGTCAACGTGGCGTCCGGCCGGCGCCGGGTGGGGCGGGCACGCTGCCGGCAACGGGCAACGGCTTGGCGTGCCGGGGAAGGGCACGGTCTGCTTGACATATGAGCAATTGCTCATGTATTCATATTGCTATGGCCCAGTCTCCCGCGCTTTCGGCACCCGCCAACGTCGCCACCGCGGCGACCAGCTCACCTGCCGCCGGTTCCGTCGCCGCTCCGGTGGCGGCGACGGCCAAGGCGCCGGTGGCTGCCTGCACCTCGGACCACGGTCTCGACGCGGACAGTCTTGCCGCCGAGCGCGCGCGCCTTCTGGACGCCGGCACCGTCGAGGTCGTGGCTGACCTGTTCAAGCTGCTCGCCGACCCGACGCGTGTGCGGATTGTCGACGCGCTCAGCCGCGGCGAGCGCTGCGTGTTCGATCTGGCGGCGCTCGTCGGCCTGAGCGAGTCGGCCGTTTCCCATCAGCTGCGCCTGCTTCGCGGGGCGCGACTCGTGCGCGTCCGCCGCGCTGGACGCCACGCCTTCTACTCGCTCGACGACCACCACGTCGTCGGCCTGATTCACGACGTGCGCCGGCACGTCGAGGAGGTGCGGTGAGCGACTGCTGCGGCGGCGCCTGCCACGCTCCGACAGCGGTCGGACACGCCGGGTCGGAACACGCGCACGGACACCGCTTCTGGAAATCGACCGGTACCCTCGCCCTCGTTGCCGCGGGCGTTCTGATTGCCGCAGGAGTCCTGGCGTCGGTCTCCGACGCGCCGGCTGTTTCCACGGTTGCCTACCTGCTCGCCATCGCGCTTGCGATACCCGCACCCGCCGGGCGCGCCTGGCGTTCGCTGCGCGCCCGCTCGCTCGACATCAATGCCCTGATGGTGGTGGCTGTCGCCGGGGCAATCGCACTGGGCGAGTGGTTCGAGGCCTCGACGGTCGTCTGGCTCTTCGGCATCGCCCAGCTGCTCGAGCGCTGGAGCCAGCAGCGCGCCCGCCGCGCCATCCGCGACCTGATGACGCTGGCGCCGGCCACGGCGGTCGTCCGCGACGCGGCAGGCGACAGGGAAGTGCCCGTTGACCACGTGCACGTCGGCGACCGGATCCTCGTGCGTCCCGGCGCGCGGGTGCCGCTCGATGGCACCGTCGCGAGCGGATACTCGGCCATCGATCAGAGCCCGGTCACCGGTGAATCGTGGCCGGTCGACAAGGCGCCCGGTGATCAGGTCTACGCGGGCACCATCAACGGATCCGGCGCGCTCGAGGTCGAGGTCACCCACGTCGCCGCCGACAGCACGCTGGCGCGCATCACGACGCTCGTCGAGCAGGCCCAGGCGCAGCGGGCGCCGATCCAGCAGTGGGTCGACCGGTTCGCGCGGCGCTACACGCCGGCCGTGATCCTGCTGGCGATCGCGCTCGCGCTGGTGCCGCCGCTTGTCGCCGGCGGCGACGCGGCGACCTGGGTGTACCGGGCGTTGACGCTGCTGGTCGTGGCGTGCCCCTGCGCCCTCGTCATTTCAACGCCCGTGTCGATCGTGGCCGCGCTTGCGGCCGCCGCACGTGGCGGTGTGCTGATCAAGGGTGGCGCGCATCTCGAGCGCCTGGGCGCCGTCACCTGTGTCGCGTTCGACAAGACCGGCACGCTCACCGGCGACAGTCTCGGCGTGGCCGACGTCCGCGCCGTCGACGGCACCAGCGCCGATCGCGTGCTGGCCGCCGCGGCGGCCATCGAGCAGTCGTCGGAGCATCCGATCGCCCGCGCCATCGTCGCGTACGCCCGGGCGGCGAACGTGCCGGTCGATGCCGGCTCCGACTTCCGTGCGCTGCCCGGCTTCGGCGCCGAAGCGACGTACGCCGGCACCGAGGCCATCGTCGGCAGTCACCGGCTGTTCGAAGAGCGGCAGCTCTGCACGCCGTCGCTGCACGCCGAAGTGGAGGAGATTGAGGAAGCCGGCCGGACGCCCGTTCTCGTCGGCCTCGGCGGCACCGGCATCGGCGTGCTCGGCATGATCGACGAGGCGCGCGATTCGGGCCGGCTCGCGATTGAGAGCCTCCGCGCCGCCGGCATATCGCGCGTGGCGCTGCTCACCGGCGACCGTTCCGCCGTCGCCAGCCAGATCGCCGATCAGGTCGGCGTCGACGAGGCGCACGGCGATCTGCTGCCGCCCGACAAGGTCGCGCACATCGAACGGCTGCGGCGCGGTCACGGGCCGGTCGCGATGGTCGGCGACGGCATCAACGACGCGCCGGCTCTGGCTGCCGCCGACGTCGGCATCGCGATGGGAGTCTCGGGTACCGATGTCGCGCTCGAAACGGCCGACGTCGCCCTGCTCACCAACGACCTGTCGAGCGTGCCGTTCGCGCTCCGGCTCGGACGCGCGACCGTGCGCCGCATCCGGTCGAACGTCGCGATTGCGCTCGCGCTGAAAGGCGCCTTCGTCGTGGCGGCGGCCGCCGGTCTCGCCACGCTCTGGATGGCCGTGCTCGCCGACACAGGGGCGTCGCTCCTTGTCACCGCCAACAGCCTCCGCCTGCTGCGCGCGCGCTGACCGTCGACCTGCTTGACGACGGTTTCGAACCGGTCGCTATAATCGACCTCGGATGAGATCCGGCGCGCGGCCAACGCTGCCGGAGCCTGAAATCGAGGAGACCGTATGGCGACCTGTCCGGAGTGCGACGCCGAACTCGAAATAGACGACGACGATCTCGACGAGATGGAGATCGGCGACCCCTGGGACTGCGATTCCTGCGGTAGCCGCCTGCGCGTCGCGTCGCTCGATCCGCTCGAGTTCGAGCTCGACGACGAGGATGACGACGATCGGGACGAGGTCGACGACGACCTCGACGATCTCGACGAGGACGAGGACGAAGACGCGGAGGACTGGGACGAATGAGCACGCCGTCGGCCGCCGGGGGCTCGCTTCGCGAACGCGAGGCGACCCTGTTCGAGCGGCTCGGCGGCCTGCCCTCCCTTCTCGTCGCCTACAGCGGCGGCGTGGATTCCGCCTATCTCGCCTGGGCCGCTTCGCGCGTCCTCGGCCCGCGCGCGCTTGCCGTCACGGCAGACAGTCCGAGCTACCCGGCGCGCCATCGCGCGATGGCGCTCGAGGTCGTCTCGCGCTTCGGCCTGCGGCACGAGTTCATCCGCACGGCCGAGCTGGATCGGCCGGCGTATCGCGCCAACGCGCCCGACCGCTGCTACCACTGCAAGCAGGAGCTCTACGCGCAGCTCGCCCGGCTGGCCGTCGACCGGGGCATCGCTGCCGTGGCCGACGGCAGTAATGCCGACGATCGCGGCGACTACCGGCCCGGCCGTCGCGCGGCGCGCGAGCTCGGCGTCATCAGTCCCCTCGACGAAGCCGGGCTGACCAAAGCCGACATTCGTGCCCTGTCGCGCGAGGCGGGGCTGCCGACCTGGGATGAGCCGGCCTCCGCCTGTCTGTCCTCGCGCATCCCGTATCACTCCGAAGTCACCGCCGAAAAGCTGCGCGCGATCGAGCAGGCCGAAGACGCGATTCGTGCACTGGGATTCCGCGTCGTTCGCGTGCGGCACCACGGCGATGTCGCACGCATCGAGACGTCGCCCGACGAGCTGGCGCGCATGATCGAGCCGGCGACGGCCGCGGCGGTCGATGCGGCGGTCCGTGCTGCAGGCTTCCGGTACGTGGCTGTCGATCTGCGCGGCTACCGGCTCGGCAGCCTCAATGAAGGCTTGATCCTGCAGCGCGTCTAGCTGATCACGCGGCGAGGCGACGCCCCGATGCGTCGACCTTACGCGCCACGGCCATCACCGACGTTCCAACGGGCAGATTCATCCGCGGCAGGATGCGGCTCTCGACCGTCAGGCACCAGTCGAAGAAGCGGTTGACCGGAGCCGGGGGCAGGTGCAGGTCGGCATCCGACGGCACACTGGCTCGCCCGGTGATCTGCTCCCAGCCGCGCCGGAGCAGCGCCGGCGGGAACACCGACATGTTCGTGAACGTGACGCGCTCGACGACGAATCCTGCACGTTCCAGACTGCGACGGAGCTGGGCCGGCGTGTACCGGCGCCGTTCGTCGCTCAGCGTCGAGTGCGATCCGCGCAGGAAAGCGAGTGCGGCCGTGTTGACGAGCGCGACGCCGCCGGGCCGCAGGATGCGCCACATCTCGTCGAGCGTCTGCTGCTCGCCGCGGTCGTCCATGCAGTAGAGAACGTCGAACGACGTGGCGAGATCGGCCGCCGCCGTCCTGACGGGCAGGGCGGTCACCGAGCCGCGGACGATCGGCCGGCCGCGACGGCGTGCCACTTCGATTCCGTACGGTGAAAGGTCGACGCCGATCGCCGGGCCGTACGTGGCAAGCCACTCGAGGTTGCGTCCGGTGCCGGCGCCGCAGTCGACCACGAGCCGAAGTCCGGGACGGACGCCGGCCTGATCGAGCATCAGCCGCGCGTGACGGCGCAGGCCCTTGAACCAGAAGTGGTGGTCTTCGACGGCCGCGGTCGCCGCCAGCAGGCGGTCCATTGTCATGACTGCACGATTTTACGCGCGCGCGACAACCGACCGTCTCCTTTCGTTGACAGGCGAATGAACGTATCTGTAAGGTATCGCAGGCTCCCAGTTTCCGAGTGACGTCGGGAGTGCCTCCAGGAGATAACGTGATGCCATCGAGGTTCAGTCCGTTTGCGTGTGTGACAGTGCTGGCCCTGGCGTTGACTGTGAGTGCCTGCGGACGAGGAGAGCCGCCGGCGACTCCGGCACCTCCGCCTCCGCCGCCGCCGGCGCCCGTCGCACCGCCACCGCCTCCGCCGCCCCCGCCGGCTCCGGAACCGCCGCCCGCACCTCCCACCGAGGAGGAGCTGTTCGCGCAGATGACGCTCGAGGAGCTCAACGCGCAGCAGCCGCTGGCGAGCGTGCACTTCGAGTTCGATCGTTCGGATCTCTCCGAAGAGGCCCGCGCGATCCTCCAGAAGAACGCGCAGTGGCTGCAGCGGTGGACGTCGACGCGGATCAACATCGAAGGTCACGCCGACTCGCGCGGTACGAGCGAGTACAACCTCGCGCTCGGCGAGCGGCGCGCCGCGTCGGTGCGCGACTACCTGGTGAGCCTCGGCGTCGATGCCTCGCGCATCAACACCGTGAGCTACGGTGAGGAGCGGCCGCTCTGCACGGAAGAGACGGAGGAGTGCTGGGCCCGCAACCGCCGCGGGCAGTTCGTCATCACGGCGAAGTAGCGTTCGACGACACGACGGAAACGGGAGACGGGGTGAGCGGTTCGTCCGCTCACCCCGTTTGCCTGTACGGTATTCGCAGCGGCCGACGGCCGGTCAGGTGTGGCGGGCTTCCGCGATCTCGCGGGCGATCGCCTCGGCGGCCGCGCGCGGGTCGGGGGCGGCGGTGATCGGCCGCCCGATCACGAGGTACGAGCTGCCGGCCTCGATCGCGCCTGCGGGCGTGGCCGTACGCTGCTGATCGTCGGCGCCGTGCCGGGCGCTGCCGCCCCGGATGCCCGGCGTGACGATGACGAACGAGTCGCCGCAGGCTTCGCGGATGGCGCGGACTTCGTTCGGCGATGCCACCACGCCGTCGAGGCCGGCGCGCTGGGCGAGCCGTGCGAGCCGCACGACGTGCTCGATCGGCGACTCGTCGATACCGAGCGCCTGAAGCGTCGCCGCATCCAGGCTCGTGAGCACCGTGACGGCCGTCACCAGCGGACGCGTCACGCCGGCCTTCTTCGCACCCTCCTCGGCGCCCCGCCGGGCCGCCTCGAGCATGGCCGGACCGCCGCTCGCGTGTACGTTGACCATCCAGACACCGAGGGCTGCCGCCGCCGCGACGGCACCGGCCACCGTGTTCGGGATGTCGTGAAACTTCAGATCGAGAAAGACACGGTCGCCGCGGCGGACGAACTCCCGCACGACGTCCGGACCGGCGCCGGTGAACAGGTGCGTATTGATCTTGTAGCCGCCGACAACGCCACGGAGCCGGTCGGCCATCGTGAACGCCTGGTCCGGCGTATCGACGTCGAGCGCGATCAGAATGGGATTCATCGGTGATCCTGTCCGGGCAGCTCAAGGCGCCCGACGAGATCCCTGATGCGGGCGATACCGTGGCGGTCGAGGTAGTCGTCGACACCGGCCACGAGATCGCGCCACACGAAGGGGTCCACGAAGTTCGCCGTGCCGACCTGGACGGCCGTGGCGCCGGCGATGATGAACTCGAGCGCGTCGCGTGCCGACGCGATGCCGCCCATGCCGATGATTGGCAGCTTCACGGCCTGGTGGCACTCCCACACCCGTCTTTTATAAA